>JASHSD010000706.1 GCA_030036985.1 Bryobacteraceae bacterium | reverse complement strand
GGCAACGCACCCTGCGGTTTTTGAGAGGATGTTGGAAAGAGGGTGGATTTGTTTGGCCCAGGCCAGGCGGGTTACCAACCCGCCGCAGGTTGACAACCTGCCCTACACGGTTTTGAGGTTTCGGAATTTGAGAGGTTGTTGGAAAAAGCGCAACCCACGACTTGGCTCCCCTTGAAAATGGGGCCAAAACGGACTTGCGTAAGGAGATTGGAAGTTGAGGATCGAAACGGTAGTTGCAGCCGAGGCGCGCGAGAGCCGCGGCAAAAATGAGGCGCGGCGCGTCCGCGTCAGTGGCCGGATTCCGGCCGTTATCTACGGCGCGTTTCAGGACCCACGCGCCATCAGCGTCAACCCCAAAGACATCCTGAAGATCATCCACAGCAAGACGGGCCACAACTCGATCTTCGATGTCGAGATCTCAGGCGTCGAGAAAACGCCGGACATCGTGGCCGACGAGCAGTACCATCCCGTCAAGGGCACGTTGATGCATATCGACCTGAAGCGCATCGACCTCACCCGCAAGCTCCGCGTCTCGGTGCCCATCCACGTGACGGGCGACGCCAAGGGCGTCAAGCAGCAGGGCGGCGTGCTCGATGTGGTCACCAAGAGCGTCGAAATCGAATGCATCCCGGACGATATTCCGGATAAATTCGATGTGGACGTGACGGAACTGATGATCGGATCCAACATCCGCGTTTCCGATCTCCCGCTGAAATCCGGCGTGCGCGTGCTGACGGCGCCCGAAGCCGTGATTGCGCACGTGGTCGGCATCCGCGAAGAAGCGGCGCCGGCGGCTGAAGCCGCGGCGGCTCCGGCTGAACCGGAAGTGGCGAAGAAGGGCAAGAAGGAAGAGGCTGCCGTTCCCGCCGCCACGCCGGAAAAAGGCAAGAAGAAATAACCGGGAATGCTCCTGGTGGCCGGACTTGGCAATCCCGGCGAGCAGTATGCCGCGACTCCCCATAACATGGGCTTTCTCGTGGTGGACCGGCTCGCGGCGCGGCATGGAATTCGCATGACGCGCAAGGAGTGCCAGGCGATTATCGGCCAGGGGAACATCGGCGGCAAAACAGTGCTGCTGGCGAAACCACAGACGTATATGAATCTGAGCGGCGTCGCGATCAAACCCCTGATGGAGCGGAATGAAATCCCGCCGTCGAACCTGATTCTCGTCTACGACGAACTGGATCTGCCCTGGGGTTCGCTGCGCGTGCGGCCGAAAGGGTCGGCTGCAGGGCACAACGGCATCACCGATGTGATCGCGAAGCTGGGCACGCAGGAGTTCCCGCGAATTCGGCTGGGAGTGCATCCCGGCCATCCCTTGTCATCGGGCAAGGATTATCTGTTGTCGCGATTTTCGCGGCAGCAAAACGAAACCCTGGATGCGCTCGTCGACCTCGGGGCCGACGCGGCGGAATCCATGATTGCCGAAGGCGTCGAAAAGTCCATGGCGAAATTCAATCGTCGCGCCCAAGGCGCAACACCAGAGGAAGAATGAGAATCTACGAGAATCTGTTCATCGTGAAACCCGATGTGACGGAAGAAGACGTCGATCACCTCGTCGAGCAGATGAGCAAGAGCGTCACTGCCGCGGGCGGAACGATCGATAAGGTCGATAAGTGGGGCAAGCGCAGGCTTGCTTATAAGATCGAAAAACAGCGCGAAGGCAATTACGTGCTGATGCAGTTCACGGCGGAGCCGGCGACGGTAAAGGAATTCGAGCGCCGCCTGCGCGTGCAGGACTCGGTGATGAAGTTCCTGACCGTGCGCATCGACGAGACGCTGAAGCGGCTCGAAAAACGGAAGAAGGAACGCGAGAAGCGGGCGCACCGCAGGCCGCAGGCCGCGGCGCCGCAACCGTCACTGGCGCAGCAGATGCTGGGAGGCGCGGCGGAAGGCGCGCATCCAATCCCTGGCGCTCCGATACCCGGCGCTCCCGCGCCGGCAGCACCCGTTCCCGCCGCGCCGAATCATCCGGCGCCTGGCGCGCCCGCAGCCGAAACCGAGGAGAAAGAGAGCTAGAATGCCTGAGCAAAGAGGTGGAAGACCGATCGCCGCTTCGCAACGCCCCACCGGCGGCGACAAGGCCGCCGCGGTGGGCAAGAAACAATACTTCCGGCGCAAGAAGGTCTGCCGGTTCTGCGTCGAGAAGATCGACGACATCAATTACAAAGACACGCGCATGCTGCAGGCGTTCATCGCCGAGCGCGGCAAGATCGTGCCTCGGCGCATTTCGGGCGTCTGCGCGCCGCACCAGCGCCGACTGACGGACGCGATCCTGAAGGCCCGCAACATCGCGCTGCTGCCGTTCGCGGCGGCGCTCTAAAGGAGATCGACCCCATGGCAATGGAAATCATTCTGCGGGAAGATATCGACAAACTCGGGTCGCGCGGCCAGGTGGTGAAGGTGACGCCGGGCTACGCGCGCAATTTCCTGTTTCCGAAAAAGCTGGCGGTGGCGGCGACCGACGCGAATAAGAAGATCGTGGAGCAGGAGCGCCAGGCGCATCTGCGGCGCGAGGCGAAAGCGGTCGGCGAGGCGCAGGAACTGGCCAAGCTGGTAGGCGCGGTTACGGTAACGATTTCGCGCAAGGCCGGCGAAAACGATCAGCTCTTCGGTTCGGTGACGGCTGCCGATATCGCCGATGCGCTGAGCGCGCAGAACTACAGCGTGGAACGGCGCAAGATCCATCTGGAGGAACCGATCCGAACGCTCGGCGAGCATAAGGTCACGGTCCGGCTTCATAAGGATGTGACCGCCGAAATAACGGTTAACGTGGCGCGCGAAGAATAACAAGTCCCCGGCGCAAGACGCGACTAAAGTCGCGTGTCCAAA
>JASHSD010000705.1 GCA_030036985.1 Bryobacteraceae bacterium | reverse complement strand
TGATTCACCGCAGCCGCGAGGAAGCGGAACGGATCGTCGAGGAAATCGAAAGCAAGGTCGGCGACCACCGGCCCGAACGGTTGCCCGAACCCCAGGGGACCATCCGTCTGCGCATGCAGCGCTACACGCCCCTGCGGCAGATCTGGCAGGCGATGGCGTACGATCATCGCCAAAGATCCATCCTCGGCTTTACCCTGATGGTGACGCAGGCTTTCTTCTATAACGCCGTGCTGTTCACTTACGGGCTGCTCCTGCTGCGCTATTACAAGGCGCCGCCGGCGAAGCTCGGCGTCTACATGATCCCGCTGGCTGTGGGAAACCTCTTCGGTCCGATCCTCGTCGGCCGCCTCTTCGATACCGTCGGCCGCCGCAAAATGATTTCGCTGACTTACACACTCTCGGGCGCGCTGCTGGCGATCGCCAGCGTCTTTTTCCTGCGGGACATGCTCACCATCGTGACGCAAACCATCGCCTGGACGGTCGTGTTTTTCGTAGCATCCTCCGCCGCCAGTTCCGCGTACCTGACCGTCAGCGAAGTCTTCCCGCTCGAAATCCGCGCCATTGCCATCGCGGTTTTCTACGCCTGCGGAACCTTCGTCGGCGGCGTATTCGGCCCGGTGGTGTACGGCTACATCGTCGGCACTGGCTCGCGGACATTTCTTTTCTGGGGATACATCATCGGCGCCGTAATCATGGCCGCCGGCGGACTCACGGAAATCCGCCTGGGCGTGGACGCGGAGCGCAAACCACTGGAAGCCGTCGCGGCGCCGCTTGCCGGCCAAACTTGACCGTGGACCGGTATGTCTCACGAAAAACAAAGAAGCCTGCGCGCCCTGGACGCGCTGAATTTCTTCAACGCCGGAATTCAGACGGGCCTGGGACCCTTCATGGCGATCTTCTACTCGTCGGTCCGGCACTGGAATCCCGGGCAGATCGGCATTCTGATCGCCTGCCAATCCGTCGCGGGCATCATTGTGCAAAGCGCTGTCGGACACCTCGTCGACGAGTCGCATCACAAACGTCTGCTCACGGCGGGCGCGGCTCTGGTCGTAGCGGCCTGCGCCGTGGGTATTGCGTTGCTGCCGCAATTCGCTGTGCAGGTCGCGGTACAACTGATCGTCGGTCTCGCAGTGACCGTTTTTCCCGCTGCCACTGCCGCCTTCGCTCTCGGTATGACGGATGAAAAGGAACGAACCGGTCGCATCGCGCGCAATGAATCGTTCACCCACTTCGGCAACGCTTCCTGGGCGCTGATCGCCGGCGTGGTGGGCGTGGCCGTCAGCCTGGCCGGCCTTTTCTATGCCGCCGCCGTTTTCGCGGGCATGGCGCTGGCCGTAAGGTTCATTGCGGACGACCACGTGAATTACGAAGCCACGCGCGAAGGTGCGGACGGCGGCGGAGAGAACAAGCGCTCGTCCGTTCGCGATCTGCTGCGCGACAAGCGCATCCTGACCTTCACCGCGGCCGTAGTGTTGTTCAACGTTTCCAACGCGGCCACGCTGCCGCTGGTGGCGCAGATTCTCTCGAGGGATAATCGCGGCAGAGGTTCGGCATGGCAGGTAGCGGCGGCCGTGTTCGCTGCCGAACTGGTGATGATCTTCGTGGCCAAATATGCCGGAGGGAAGGCCGACTCGTGGGGACGCAAGCCGCTCTTCCTCACCGCTTTCGCCTTTCTGGCTGTGCGGAACGGAGTGACCGTCCTGAGCCACAATCGTTACTACCTCATCGGACTGCAGACATTGGACGGCGTGGCAGCCGCGCTCTACGGAGTCCTGCTGACGCTGGTGACCACGGACCTCGGAAAAGGCGCCGGACGTTTCAATTTCCTGCAGGGCGCGATTCAATCCTCGATGGGCCTCGGAGGCTTTCTCAGCAACTCCGCCTTCGGCTTTGTGGCGAAGCGGGCGGGCTTCAACACGAGTTTCGCCGGCCTCTCGGCAGCTGCGGTCGCAGGCGGTTTGCTGTATCAGTTGCGGATGCCCGAAACCCGCGGCGATAATCCACAATGAATCGGTGGGCGATGTGACCGGCATAAATCGCGATTAACCTGTATTTCTCACAGACCAGGGCGTCTGGAGTTTCTACATTTTGGACACGCGACTTTAGTCGCGTCCAGGCACAGGCCTCAGCCTGTGCTGGCCGGGCTTCTGCCCGGTAAGCACCGGCACTCGTGCCGGTGCTTTTGGGCTCGAATATGTGAGAAACCCGGGTTAAAGCCGCGCGATTCCGGCGCCGCATACGTGATATCGTGCTGAGTAGCCGAAATCTGCCCACGCCGGCAATGATCGCCGGGGTGCGGCCTGTTTCCAAAGCTCAACGTATACTGATACCAGAATTGTCACGGGACCGTTGATTCCATGCAGTTAAACCCACGATTGCGCTTCATAGGGAAGATAGTTACCGGAGCGGCGTCCTTTA
Source organism: Bryobacteraceae bacterium (assembly GCA_030036985.1). GTDB lineage: Bacteria > Acidobacteriota > Terriglobia > Bryobacterales > Bryobacteraceae > BOG-234. Next base: position 20,675 of record JASHSD010000705.1, on the reverse strand, counting down.
TCGTCGGCGTCGCCTGGATTCTCAACCTCATTTCCAACCTGCTCACACTGGATGGTTCGAAAAACCAGCTGGAGACGACCGTAAGAAGCCTGCGGGTTCCCGTAACAAGCGGCTACGCGGTTGCCGCCGCCTTTTGCGTTGCGGCGCTCGGATATTTGTTCTATGTCCTGTCCCGGGACACTCCGCCGATACCCCGTTTTCTACTGAATGCGATGGCCCGAGGCTACCAGGCATCCTGGGCGAGTCCTGCGGACGCCGCCAACGTCTGGAGACTCTGCGCTTCCTACTACAAAAGACCTGACCAAATCATCGGATGCGGACCGCTGAAGACATTCATGGAAGCCAGGAGGGAAACCGCCTTGATAGTGAAGAGCGGCAAGCCGGGAGAACGGTGCGGACTTTTTATCGTCTTTTCGCTGAACAGAGCCGGAGTACGCGCCATAAACACCAAAAAAATCGAGAGCGCGCAGGATCTCAAACGCGAACACGCCGCGACAGACGGCGAGAAGGCGCAGGGGCTCTACGTCACCAATGTTTGCGGTAACGACTCTCTCTGGATGAGGGCCGTGATCGAGAATCAGCTCTATCACTACCTTTATCTGCAGATCGCGAGCAGGAAAAACGACATCCAGTGGATTTATGGCAGGAAAGGCGCCCCGGACGGCGTTCGTCTGATGGACAAGGCCGGATTCGAACCGACGTGGCCTCAGGGACCGGTTCTTCAGATATGGAAGCTGAGCCGAAAGGATTTCCTCACCCGGTTTGAAAAACGATTCGGCTGGAAGGGCGATATGGTCCTTCCGATCGTCGATCGATTAACCCAGTGCTACGATCATCCGCGCATTTCGGCTGTGGCGCCGCCCGACATGGAATCGGCTGAAGCAACCGATTTCTCGTCCTTACCCATCACAGGGCTGAGTTAGCCTTTATTCAGGGGCGCCCCGACATACACCCCATGCCGACCTGCGAGCCCTCCGCTGAATTCGACGTTGTCGGTGTAGGTCTCAACGCCACCGACACCATCCTCATCGTGCCGCGCTTCCCGGCCTATGGCGGCAAGATTCCGTTCACGCGCGAATTCTACTCCGCGGGAGGCCAGGTCGCGACCGCCATGGCCACCTGCGCCCACCTGGGCCTGCGCACCAAATACATCGGCGCGGTAGGCGACGACGAACGCGGCCGCATCCGGATGGAAAGCCTCCGCCGATCCGGCATCGACATCGCGCACGTGCGGCAGCGGAAGAACTGCCCGAACCAATCCGCCTACATCGTCGTCGACGAATCCACCGGCGAACGCACCGTATTCTGGAGCCGGCCCGATTGCCTGGCCCTTGCGCCGGAAGAAATCGCGGACGAACAGATCGCCTGCGCCCGTCTCCTGCATATCGACGGTCACGACACGCCCGCCGTCGAGCGGGCCGCCCGCATCGCCCGCGGCCGCGGCATTCCGGTCACGGTCGATGTTGACACTATCTATCCCGGTTTCGACCGCGTGCTGCCACTCGTGGATTATCTGATTTCCAGCTCCGAATTTCCCGCCCGCTGGACCGGAATCGCCGACGCGCCCGAGGCTCTCGCCGCCATCCAGCGGCAGTCGGGTATGAGCGTCGCCGCCATGACGCTCGGTGCGCATGGCGCGCTGGCCTGGATCGGGGCGGAAGAGCGGTTTGTCTACTCGCCCGGCTTCGTCGTCAACTGTCTCGATACAACCGGCGCGGGAGACGTTTTTCACGGGGCCTTTTGTTATGCTGTTTTGCAGCGGATGCCCATGGCCGATGCGCTCGAATTCTCCAACGCCATGGCCGCATTGAACTGCACCGCCTACGGCGCCTGCGGCGGCATCGAAGCGGGCGCGGTCAGCCTCGACGCGGCGCGCCGATTGATGCAATCCGGCGCCATGCGCCGGGAACAGCCGGAGATTGCGGGACGGATCGCGCGCTGAATGTTCCCTCTGCGCGACGATCGGCCGACCTTCAGCCCGCCTATCGTCACTACCCTCCTGATCGTCGCCTGCGCCCTGGTCTTCTTCTTCGAGTTGTCCCTTGACGACTATTCGCGCGATTATTTCATCAATATCTACGGCTTAATCCCGGCTCATTTTCGGCCACTCACCCTGCTGACGTCGCTGTTCATTCACGGCGGCTGGCTGCATATTATCGGCAATATGCTGTTTCTCTGGGCCTTCGGCAAAAGCCTGGAGGACGCCATGGGTCACACCAAATTCCTCATGTTTTATCTCGTCTGCGGGGTTGCGGCCGGAATCACGGATGTGATGTTCAATCTCGACACAACGCTGCCGACGGTCGGAGCCAGCGGCGCTATCGCGGGCGTGATGGGAGGTTACCTGGTAAAATTCCCGCGGGCGCGAATTCATACTCTTATCATTCTGATCATCTTCTTCACCACTGTCGATATTCCGGCATTTCTGATTCTGATCTACTGGTTTGTTACACAGCTCTTCAGCGAATACGGCTCCATAATGCAGACGCAGGTGATGAACGGAGGCGTCGCTTATGCCGCGCATATCGGCGGATTTGTCACCGGCATGATCCTCGTGCAGTTCATGGGCGTGCGCACCCGTTACTTCCCCCGGCGCAACGTCTACTGGTAGCTCGAAACGAAAACATATGGTTGATCTTCTGGCGATCGCCGCCCATCCCGACGATATCGAGCAGACCTGCGGCGGGACACTTCTGCGCATGGCCGAAGCGGGCTACCGCACGGCGATAATCGACCTCACTGCCGGCGATATGGGCACCCGCGGATCGCCGGAAATCCGCATCTCCGAGTCCGAAGCGGCGGCCAAAATACTGAAGGTTTCGCACCGCGAAAATCTCTATTTCCCCGATGCGCGGCTCGAAAATTCGCTCGCCGGACGCATGACGCTGGCGCGGCGTCTGCGCGAACTGCGGCCGCGCACCGTGATCCTGCCTTATTGGGAAGGTCGCCACCCGGATCATTACCGCGCCTCCGAACTGGGCTACGAGGCCTGCTTTCTGGCGGGGCTGAAAAAGATCGACGCGTACACCGAGCCTCATCGGCCCGACAAGATAATCTATTCATCTCTCTACGCCAACGTGACCCCCTCATTTGTGGTGGATGTGACGCGCTGGTTCGACCGACGGATGGAATCGCTCCTGGCCTACCGTTCTCAATACGGCGAGGTTCGGGACGGCGCCGGCCTGTTTCCGCGGGAGACCGAAATTCGCGATCGCCTCGCCGCGATTGCTCGTTTTTACGGCAATTTAATCGGCGTGAAATATGGCGAACCGTTCGTAGTGAAAGAGACGATGCGGGTCGATGATATTGTGTCTTTGCCTGTGCGAAGTCTTTAAATATCCGGACGGAATCTGAGCTGAATTTCTGCATATTAAACTATACTTGTCCGGACTGGTATTGCCGGCGCCGGTCAAATTTCAAAACGGAGATCGCCGATGGTTCGCAAAATCGTTTTCGCCCTGTTTCTGGCCCTGCAGTTCAGCGTTGTGGCAAACATTGCCTCAGCCTTGAGCGTGAGGGAGTCATGGATCCCCCAGCCGCCCTGCTTCCCCTGCTCGTTGCGCTAAAGAGTCCGGGGATCCGTACCGAGCCGCGACGGTCGTACTGAGCCAAGGCCGTCGTATCAGCGCGACCGTCGTGCCGCGCCGCGACGGTCATACTGAACCAGGACCATCGTACTGAGCCAAGACTGTCGTACTGAGCCGCGACGATCATACTGAGCCGCGACCGCAAGGGAGCGGTCGCCTGGAGTCAGGACAAGCCGGAAAGCTGGGGATTCCCCCCCATGAGTCCAACACCTGATAAACTGACAGCCTTGTCTGTCCCGGCTGTCGAATTGGTGGACTGGCAGCACATAGTCCTCCTCCTCACCATCTTCAGTTGCTGTCTTCTTCTCTGGCGGCTGCGGTCGCAGAAGCTGGCTGGAGTCTACTTTTGTCTCACCGTATATCTGGTCGGAGATGCGCTCCAGAGCATTATCGTTTTCCCGCTGAACCCCCGCGCGGTTCTTTACGGCTGGATCTATGTCGTATCCACCCCGATTCTTTGGATCTTCGCCTATTTGGTAGTGCTTGAGCTTTACCGTCTGATCTTTCAGGAGTACCCGGGAATCGCCGCGGCCGGCCGCAAAGCGGTGACCGGATGTATGGTTTTGGGGGTGACGGTATCGGCAATTTACGCCGTTCCCGACTTGAGATCGCCGATCGGTCCTTACCCCGTACTTCGCGCCTATGCGGTTACGGAGCGGTCTGTCGCACTCGCCTTATTGCTCTTCCTGGTGCTGATCCAATTATTCCTTTTCCACTACAAACTCCGGCTTTCGCAGAATCGGATGTTCTATGCCAACGGCTACGCCCTCTATTTCGGACTGAGCATCGCGGAAGATATTCTGTACACGGCGCTCGGCGTCCGTGTGCCGAAAGGTGTCTCGCTCTGGATAGTTGCGGCGGGCGATGTAATTCTCCTCGCCGGCGCAGCCTTGCTGAACCGGGAAGGCGAGACACCCGTGGAACTTCAGCCCGAGGCGGATGATTCCGACCGCCTTCGGCTGCACAGACGTCTGGCGGAGATGAACGGGCTGCTGAACCGCGCTGCGCGTGGCCGCGGCGCCGCTGACAATAATTAAAACCATGAGGAGAAACAACTTTCCTGTTGCAAAGCCTTTTAATCCCGTGTAAGGTATTCTCTGGGTCAACGTGCGGTAGAGCACTCGACACGCGGGAGAATTCGACAAGTGATCGTGAGCCTGATTGCCGTCCTTCTGCTCATTGCAGCCGTAGCGGCAATGACGCAGTCGACTCCCAAAACCGAGTCCGTCTCCGTCTCCTCTGCCTCGGATGTATTGTTTCTGGACGATTTCTCCCCGCGCCGATACGCCCCCATGCTCCGCTTGGCCACGCGCATAGACCGCCGCTACCTGGCATCGGTCCGCGGGGAAGAACTGGCGCGGTGCTATCGCAAGATACAGCGTGGCTTATTGCGGGAATATCTGCGCGATGCCGCTAAGGATTTCCATCGCCTGTATTCCATCGCCAACGCGAGATGTCTCCGCGCAGGCTCCGATCCGGGCGACATTTCCATGGAGCTTTTCGATCAGCAGCTGGCTTTCATCCTGCTGATTTGGGGCATCGAGGCGCGCCTGCTGCTCGACTGCCTGCTGCCCTTCGCGCTGAATCCGCAACCGCTGATCCAATCCATCGAAGGTTTCGCGCGGATGACACGGGAACTCTCCCCGCCGCGGCCGGGTTACCAGGCCGTCTGATTCAAAAAAGCGGAGCCCGGAAATGGGATCTGTGCTGAGCCGCGACGCTGCCGAGCCGCGACTGTTACCGAACGCGACTGTGCTGAGCCGCGAGTGTCGTTCTGAGCCGCGACCGCAAGGGAGCGATCGCCGGGAGTCGGAACGAGCCCGAAACGAAGGCTGATCGCCCCCTGAACGTCGGAGCCCGCTTCAAAGCTTTTTACGCGAACCTATCACTTCTATGTCGCACCCCGCGCTCATGCGGACGCGTCTCTCCGATACATTCCGTATACTGGGCCTTGCAGTCAGTATGGCCCGTCAACGAGCCCACCGCTCCGGAAGAGTCGAAGGCGCGGAACCCGCCGCGCGCGTTCTGCTCCGTGCCTTCCGCTCCCTCTTTTCGATTGCCTTCATTCTTGCCGCGCTGCTGATTGAAGCGGGTTTCACCGGCCTGTTCCCGCTGGCCGTTCGCTTCTTCATCGATGGCGCCCTGATACCCCGGAATTACGACGCCTTCCGGACCATGATCCGCATACTCGCGGGCGCGGCCCTACTGGCCGTAGCCGCCGGCCTGCTGCGCGACGTCCTCTCGGTCCGGCTGCAAAGCCATTCGCTCAGGGGTTTGCGCGGGAGCATGTTCGAACGGCTGCAGCGGCTCGGCATGTCGTTTCGCGCGCACGAACACACGGCCACGCTGCTCGAACATTTTTCCACCGATTTCGCCGCTGTCGAGAACGCCGTGGAATTGGCCATCCCTCGGGGCGCATTACCCGGAATCGAAGCGCTCCTCGCAACGAGCCTGATGTTCTGGCTGGATTGGCGCGCGGGCTTGATCGGGCTGCTGCTTTGGCCATGGATCGTCCTCGAACCGCGCATCTCCGCCGCGCGCGTCTCCCGCGCCACTGAAGCCTGTCGCAACGACCAGCTGGACATCCTCGGCGCCCTCCGCGAGACCCTCCTCGCACAGCCGATCGTGCGCGCTTTTTCGCTCGAGCAGATCGGCATCGCCGGTTTTCAGAAAAGCAACGAGAAGCTTTCCCGCAGCAAAATGCGCGCGGGCCTGCTGTCCGCTTTGATGGAGCGGTTCATCGGGTCCGGCGTCCTCGGCGTCCGCGCCTTCCTCCTCGCGCTGAGCGCGTGGCTGGCGTTCAACCGGCAAATGTCCATCGGCACTCTCGTCGCCCTGCAGATGCTGGTGAGCGTCGTGGGCGGTTCGCTTTTGTGCCTTATCGAGTTCCTTCCGTCCATCGGCTCGGCGCGGGAAGCCTTCGAGCGCATCGACGAGTCGCTGAAAGCGCCCCAAGCCGTCGAGTACCGCCACGACGCCCGTTTTCTACCTCCACTTCGGACCGAGATCGTCTTCGCCAACGTCGATTTCAGCTACGATCCGCCTCTGGGCCCGCATCAGAAAAAGAATCCCCACCTCGCCCTTCGCGGAATTCGCGCGCGCATTCCGCGGGGCGCCTCTGTGGCTTTTGTCGGACACAGCGGATGCGGCAAGAGCACCATGCTCAGGCTGCTGACGCGCTTTTACGATCCGTCGGCCGGCTTCATAGCCATCGACGGACACGATCTGCGCTCCGTCACACAGACCTCCCTGCGCTCGCGCATAGGCGTGGTGCTGCAGGAAAACCCGCTCTTCAACGTCTCGATTCGCGAGAACATCCGCTTGGGCAAACCGGACGCCTCCGAGGAATCGGTGATCGAGATGGCCAAAGCGGTCGGGCTGCATGATTTCATCCGGTCGCTGCCACAGGGTTACGGCACTCTCGCGGGCGAACGCGGCGTCAGGCTTTCCACGAGTCGGATGCAGCGCCTGGCCATGGCCAGGGCCATGCTGCGCGATCCGGAGATCGTGCTTCTGGACGAAGCGACGTCGGCCCTTGATGCCGCGGACGAAAAGGCCATTGCCGAGATGATGCGCTCGCTGGCCAAAGGGCGCACCCTGATCTCCGTGACGCACCGTCTGTCGACCGCCGCCGATGCCGATCACATCTTTGTTTTCGACGAAGGCCGGATCGTCGAGCAGGGCAGCCATTTCGAACTGATGGCCCTCAATGGCACGTACGCCGACCTCTGGCGCAAGCAGGCCGGATTCACCTTCTCCGCCGACGGCACGCACGTCGACATCGATGCGCAGCGCCTCAAGGCGTTTCCGATTCTGGAAAATCTCGACGATGGCCCGCTCACTGAATTGGCGCCGTATTTCGCCACCGAGACCTTCCAGCCGGGGCGCGACATTGTGCGCCAGAACGACCCCGGCGACAAGTTCTACATCATCGCCCGCGGCAAGGTGGAAGTGTGGAAAACCGAGGAGCAGTCCGGCGCCACGACCCAGGTTGCGGTGCTGCAGGATGGCGACTACTTCGGCGAAATCACCCTGATCACCGGTTTCCCGCGCACCGCGACCGTGCGCACGGCGACGGTCTGCACCTGCCTGTCTCTGGAGCGGGGCCAGTTCAATCGCATGTTGGACCGCTTCCCCGAACTGCGCCGGCAGATGTCGGAAGTGGGGGTGCGGCGGCTGCGGGAATCGAGCAGAGCGGCTGCGGACGCCGTCTCCGCGCCCACATCCTGAACGTAGGGCGGGGTGGCATCCCGCGGCGGTTTTTGGGGGGCGGTCCCGCGGACCGCGACCCGGACCGCGGCGGAAGCCCTCGCTTGGTCGGGAAATGAAACCGACGATGATGTTACAGGCCAAGCCGGTCTGCACCGGACCGGCTGCGGACGTGCGGAAAGCGGTGAAGCCGATTACCTATCTGGCGTGGTTGCGCGCTTCCACCCACAGGCTCCGCGCAGGCAGGAACACAATACGAAGAGCCGCGACCGCGGAAAACACCAGCACGGCGAAAGCGCGCGCCGGTCCGGTGACCTTTCTCGGCGAAGATCCTGCCGGAAAAAGCGGATCTACCAAAGCCAGCATCCAAAAGAGGGCTTGCGGGACGGCCAGGATGCGCCACATGCCCGGAAGCGTCAGGGACGACAAAAGCGCGGTCAACAGCAGCCAGGGAAGCGCAAGTCGGCCAAGCTTCAGACTGACGTAGTGAAATCGCATCCGGTTGCGCCTGCTGAAGAGCCCAGGCAGCAGAAACAGCAACTGCAGGTTCCCTGCCTGCGTGCGCACCTTTCGCCGGAACTCCGAAGCCAGCACCGTCGGCTCGTCCACCGCGATCGCCTTCTCTTCCAAAACCAGCCGGTATCCCGCCAGATGAATCGACAACGGAAGGAACACATCGTCGAGCAGGCAATCCGGCGGAATCGGCACAAACAGACGCCGCCGCACCAGATAGACCGGGCCGGTCGCCCCCAGCATCGAATCCAGGCGCGAGAGATTGTGCCGGATCGAATTTTCATACCACCAATACAGGCCCGTGATCTCTTCCTCGATATTGCTGCCGCGGCGGATTTTCAGATTGCCGCTGGCCACGCCGACCGAAGGATCGGCCATGCAGGCCACCAGATTTTTCAGGCAATCGGGATCCAGAATTTGTCTCACGTCTGTCAGGAACAAAAGGTCGCCGTGGGCTTGCGGCGCAGCGGCATTCAGCGCCGCCGGCTTGCCTCCGGGCGGAACAACCTGCAGACGAACTCCCTGCGCCGCGTACGACCGCGCAATCTCCTCGGTGCGGTCGGCGGAGCCGTCCGACACCACGATCACTTCCATCTTGTCGCGAGGATAATTCAGTGCGAGGACGGAATCCAGTTTGGCGCGCAGCCAGCGTTCTCCGTTGCGCACCGCGATAATGACGGAAACCGATTCCGCCATCTCCCGCTTCCGTACCGGACGGCCGAAAAAACGCGCCTCCAAAGCCAGCAGCACCGGATACCCGACGAGAACGTAGGCGGCCAATGACGAGCTGATGAGGAAGAGAATCACCGTCACCAGTCTCATGAGCGTGGGACACGCGACTTCAGTCGCGTCCCTGTTGCCTCAATTCCCGTTTCCAGAAAGCATCGGCTTGCCTTCATGCGCAACCAGCAGGTCGTGCATATCGTTGGCATGTTCTTCCTCGTTGGTGAGTATACCCTCCATCATCACACGCGTGGTCGGGTCCTTCTCGCCGAAATACCGGATCAGCTCCCGATAGTGCTCGCAGGCGATGCGCTCGGCGATCAGGTTTTCCTTGATCATCTCGACCAGATTCCCGCCCACCGCATACTGCGATGCCGAGCGCGTGGCCAGGCCTTCCGGATTGAAGTTGGGCGTGCCTCCCAGCTGATTGATGCGTTCGGCGACCGCCCGCATGTGTCCCTGTTCCTCTCTGGCGTGCTCGTCGAACTCCTTCTTCACGCTGTCGCTGGAAATGCCGGTGGCGGCGACCGCATTCATGGTATAGCGAAGCACGCAGACGATCTCTGTCGCCAGAACCGTCTGCAGAATCTCGATGGCTTTTTTCACGTCGCCCCGATACGCCGGGGTCACGGCGCCGTCCTGGATGCTGGCGCGAGCTCGTTCCCGCAGCTCTTTTACATCGGTGAGAAAGGGTTGGTCGATCTCTGTCTTCATACAGCCATCTTAGGGACTCCCGCCGGTATCGGCCTACGGGCGCCTGTATGCAAGCGGACGTTTCCGCCCATTCTCCGCCGTATCTCGTTCCGAGCGAGCGATTTCTACCTGCCGACCGAGTTTTACTTACCGAGCCGCGGCCGCGAGGGAGCGGTCCCCGGGAGCGGTCTCCGTGAGCCGGTGTGCTTTCGATACCTTTCCGAAAACTGTAAAATTGTCGAAGGAAATTCGCCGGGTGCCGGTTATCGCGGAACATTTCGGGTTCGGGCCTTTTCACCTGGACATCCCCAACAGCCAACTCCTCCTCGAAGGCACGCCAGTCCGCCTCCGCCCGCAGACTTTTCAGGTGCTGCGCGCCCTGGTTCAGAACGCCGGGCAGTGGGTTTCCTGCGAAAAACTCATCGAGGAAGCGTGGGACGGCAGCCACGTGTCGCGTCACACGGTCTCCGTAACGGTGGCGGAACTGAAGACCGCGCTGCAGGACTACGGCGCCTGGATAGCCACCCGCCCCAAGATCGGCTATTGCATCGAGTCGCCCCGCCCGGAATTGAAACCAGGCAGCGACCTCATCAAAATGGGCTGGCACTTCTGGAACCGGCGCACCCGCGAGGGCTTCACGCGCGCGCTTGAGTGCTTCGAAAAAGCCGCCCGCGAGAACGATTCCGATCCCCGCGCCTGGGAAGGCATCGCCGCATCGTGGCTCCTGCCCGCGACCTACGGCATGCGCCCGCCCCTCGAGGTCTATCCGGAGTATCTGCGCGCTTACCATCTGACGGTGTCCCTCGGCGGCCGGACCCCCGACGTTCGCGCCATGCACGGCCATGCGCTTCATATGTTCGAACGCAGACTGCCGCAGGCCGAAGCCGAGCTGCTGGCATCGCTGCGTGAAAAACCTGTGGCTGCCACATACGTTCGTCTGGCCATCCTTTATGCGACCATGCGTCGTCTGGATGACGCTCTCGCGGCGGTGAACCAGGCGCTCGAGGCCGATCCGCTGTGGCCCATGGGTCCCGCGACCGAGGTCTTCATACGGTTCTGCCGCCGTGAATTCGAAGAAGCCGCGCGCTGCGTCGGTAGGGCTCTCGAACTACAGCCGTACCTGTTGCTGGGGCGCGCCTTCTGCGCTCAGGCCCTGGAGTACGCCGGCCGCACCCGGGAAGCGCTCGATCAATACCGCTTCGCGCGCCTCGTCTATCCCGACGTCCCCTGGCTCGCCGCGCTGGAGGCCGCCTGCCTCGCGCGCAACGGAAAGCGCGCCGAGGCGCGCGCCATCCTCGATGAACTCCGCCGCGCGCGCGAAACTCTGTACGTTGACGCCTGGCACATGGCATTGCTCATGGAAGCGCTGGGACTGCGCGCCGAAGCGCTGAATGAGCTCGAGCGGGCCGCCGCCGAGAACTCCGCCGCCTTGTACATCCTCGACGTGGATCCGCGCATGGACTCGCTGCGCGCCGAGCCTCGTTTCGCGAAAGTTCAATTCAAATTAAATAATCCCTGTTAATTATTTGAAATCGGGCGTAAGCTGAACGAAAGGACCTGACAACGAATGGATCTTACTAAGATACTCGAGGAACTGCGTATAGAGCTTCAGCAGGTGGAAGAAGCGATCACAAGTCTGGAACGAATGGCGGCGGGATCGGGCAAGCGGAGGGGACGTCCGCCCGCATGGCTTCTCGCAGCGCGCGAGACGCAGCAGCCGCCGCCGGTGAAAAGGCGAGGACGCCCGCCGGGCTCCAGGAACAAAACCAGATCCGGATAACCGCGCCGCGGAATCCGTGTAGGGCAGGATCGTATCCTGCGCGGGGTTGGCAACCCCGCTGGTCGGTGCATTCCAACAGTCCAAGCCGATAAGTCTGCCTTCCTGGGTGGGCGGCCTGGGATTCCCTTTATCGCAGAATCCGATACAAATTGCTGTAATCGTCCGTCCAGGTCCTCAGCCCGGCAACGGGTGAAATCTTCTGCGCCACCGGCTTGATCTCCGCCTCTTCAAAGAATCCCTTCCGCGAACTGACGAGCACCCAATCCGAGTTGAAGACTTCATGCTCATCATCCTCGTCGTTACTCACCAGCATCGCCTGTTTCGTGTCTTCCGCGGCCCCGAGCGCAACCACGGGCGCCAGATCCAGGTAACGATTCGACACATGTACCGCCAGCACGCCGTCCGGTTTGAGATGGCGCCAATAGAGCGCGAACGCCTGCCGCGTCAGCAGGTGGACGGGAATGGCGTCGCCCGAAAACGCATCCACGGCCAGCACGTCGAATTGCTTCGGCTGCTCGCGTTCGAGCGAAAGACGCGCGTCGCCCATCACCACCTCGTTCTGCGCCGCGCATTCGGGAAGAAAACTGAACTGTGTGCGGGCGATCCCGGGCACGAGAGGATTGATGTCGTAAAAGGTATAGTGATCGCCCGGCCGCCCGTAAGTCGCCAGCGTTCCCGAACCCAGTCCGATCACCCCGACGTTCATCGGCCCGTTCGCCTGAAGCTTCCGGATCGCCAGCCCGACGCCCGAGTTTAAGGCGTAATAGGTCGTCGGATAGCTCTTATGTCGCGCATCGAGGAACTGTTCGCCGTGCAGAATGGTGCCGTGCCGCAGCACTCTGACCATCCCCCACGACCCGTCGGTCGTGTCGTCGTAAACGCGCAGCGCCCCGTAGAAATTGCGCACCAGCAGGCGCGAATCCCGCACCGAGTTCCACGTATCCCGCGCCAGAAATCCGGCGATCCCGAGGGCCAGACCCGCCGCGATCACGAACATCACGAAGCCTTCGTTGATTGATCCCCGGCCGCGCCAGAGCACGTAGCCCGCAATGGCGCCGGCAAGCCCGAGCAGCACGCGGCCGTCGTAAGGGCTGACCAGGAACGCCGGCGACCCATGCTGTGCCTGCACCACGCGCACAGCGCAGTACGCCACAAGCAAAACCGTAAGGCCGCCGATCACCACCTTGTCGTAGGGCTCATCGAGGAACGATTCGCCGCTCGCCGCCTTTCCCCGCTCCTGCCAGAGCAGATACACGAACAGGAAACCGGTCAGCGAGACCACGATGGGCAGATCGTAAAGGCCGTTCAGCAGGTAGGGCGCGGCGACGCCGATCAGCAGACCGCCGATCGCGCCGCCCACCGAAACCATGAGATAGAACGAAGTCAGATATGCGGGCGCCGGCCGCCTTCGCGCCACCTCACCGTGGCAAACCATGAACAGGATGAACAGCGCGACCGAGAAGAATACCAGCGCGCCCCGCAGATTGGAGATATTGCTCACCGCATCCTTAATCCCCGGAACCTTATCCGTAACCGCCTGCACGCTGGACCAGAAGTCTTCGTTCGAAATCGCTATCGCCACCAGCGGCACCGTCACAGCGGCGAGACGCGCGAAGAGCCATCGGTTATACCATCGGTCGCTGTCGAAGCACAGAATGAAACTCAGCAGGTACAGGCTGAGCGGAAGCACCCAGAGAAACGGAATTGCGGCGATATTCTGCGTCAGATGATTCGTCACCGCCAGCAATAACGCGGAGGCGCACGCCGCCAGACCCATCCACAACAGCTTTTCGGACCATGCGGGTGGCTGCGTGCTCGGCGCTGCGCTTCGCTTCCGAATTTCTACCGACCGCAAAGCCCCCGTTCTCCAGGCAACCGTGGCACACACGGCCACGAACGCCATATAAGATATTGACCACATCCACGCCTGTACGCCGCTCCTCAGGTACGGCTCGATCAGCACCGGATAGGTCAGCAGCCCCAGCATGGAACCCGCGTTCGACAGCGCAAAGAACCGGTACGGCATCGCCCCGCCGTTCGCGCGCGAGTACCACGCCTGCAGAAGGGGACTGGTCGATGACAGCAGAAAATAAGGCAACCCGACCGTCGCCGTCAGCAGGCCGATGATCCGCAGCAGCGGATCTTCCGCGCCTTGCGGTTTCCACCACGCCGAAGGAATAATCGGCAGCGAAATAAAGCTCAGCGCCAGCAGCGCCAGATGCACGATCGTCTGCCGGCGCCCCGTTTGGCCGGTCAGCCAGTGCGCGTAGGCGTATCCGCCCAGCAGCGCCATCTGGAAAAACAGCATGCAGCTGGTCCAGACCGCGGCCGACCCGCCGAACCACGGCAGAATCAGCTTCGCGATCAGCGGCTGCACCTGGAACAGCAGGAATGCGCTGAGCAGGATGGTCGCCGCGAAAAGCAGCGCCGGAACGGCAGGCCTAGCGGTAGGCGGCGACGCCGGTGACTCGCTCTCCAATGACAAGGGCGTGGATGTGGTCGGTGCCTTCATACGTTTTTACGGTTTCCAGATTACACAGATGTCGCATTATAGGATATTCGTCGGTGATGCCGTTGGCGCCCAGCAGATCGCGGCTCAGACGGGCGCATTCGAGGGCCATCGCCGCATTGTTGCGCTTGAGCATGGAGATGTGCGCCGGGTCGAGTTTTCCCGCGTCTTTAAGCCGTCCGCAGTGCAGCGCCAGCAGCTGCGCCTTGGTGATTTCGGTGATCATCCAGGCCAGTTTCTCCTGCACCAGCTGATGGCTCGCCAGCGGCCTGTCGTCGAACTGTTTGCGCAGCGTGACATACGCCCGCGCGGTCTCGTAGCAATCCATCGCGGCCCCCACGACCCCCCAGCCGATCCCATACCGCGCCTGTGAAAGGCATGACAGCGGGGCTTTCAACCCCTTGGCGCCGGGCAGCATCGCAGAATCCGGAACGCAACAATCGTGGAACGCGAGGCTCGACGTGACTGATGCCCGCATGGACCATTTGCCGTGGATATCGCTGGTGCTGAACCCCGGCGTGCCCCGCTCGACCAGAAAGCCGCGAATGCCGTCGTCGGTTCTGGCCCAGACCACGGCCACATCGGCCATGGATCCGTTGGTGATCCACGTTTTCTCGCCGTTCAGTTTCCAACCACCGGCCCCGGCGCGAACCGCCCTCGTGCGCATGCCCGCGGGATTCGATCCGAAATCGGGCTCGGTGAGGCCGAAGCAGCCGATGGCATCGCCCGACTGCAGCCGCGGCAGCCACAGCGACTTCTGTTCTTCCGATCCGTATTGCAGGATGGGATACATCACCAGTGCGCCCTGCACGGAGACGAAGCTGCGCAGCCCGGAATCGCCGCGCTCGATCTCCTGCATGATAAGGCCGTATTCGACGTTGCTGATGCCGGCGCAGCCGTATCCTTCGATATTAGCTCCGAGAAACCCCAGCGAAGCCATTTCGGGGATCAATTCGCGCGGAAACCGGCTTTCGCGGAAGCAGTCGCGGATGAGAGGGATCACGCGTTCATCGACGAAGCGACGCGCGGTCTGCCGCACCAGCAGTTC
The DNA here is from genome assembly GCA_030036985.1 of Bryobacteraceae bacterium. Taxonomy (GTDB): domain Bacteria; phylum Acidobacteriota; class Terriglobia; order Bryobacterales; family Bryobacteraceae; genus BOG-234. Next base: position 5,613 of record JASHSD010000705.1, on the reverse strand, counting down.
CTGTTCGGAGAACTGGGAATCGATAAGAAGGTAGTCCACCCCGCGAAACGCCACGAATCCCAGTCTAGCCGTAGTCGTGGCACCGGCTTCCGCCTGAATCGCCGTGGCGCAGGCGCTCGTGCCAGGCGCTCGTGCCTTTCAACCCCACCTCGACGGGTTTTCCGCGGCGGCCGCCTTGCGGGCGGCCTGCTTCGCCCCAGAATGGTAGCAGGCGTCCCGAGTCGGGACTCGCGCCACGGCTCGCTTCAGGCGACTTTCGAAATGACTCAGGCATTTATGTGTTTCGCAAAAACGAACTCCCCCGGGATATAAATTTTGCCAAACGAAGCCAAATCGAGGTTATCCCATTCGTTATCTTGACATTGGCTGGCCTGGATAACGGGCATGTCGAAGATGAGGGGCCGGTGGCCGGCGCATTGAGGCTCACAGTTCATGGGCAGTCCCCGACGCGGTTGCGGGCATCCTGACAACAATAGAGCATGCGAAGTCCGGTCCGGATGGCGTTCGGCCGCCAAGCCATTGAGGACGCGGCACAAAAAGGCGGGAATGTAGAAACTCAAGGCGTCGGGACTCCTCCCGACGCCTGGGTCTCTGTGCGAATCAGTTCTTCCGAAGGCGGCCGAAAGCAAAAGTCCGGCGCCCGAAAGCAAAAGCATCCAGGAAGAAGGCTCCGGCGCAGAGCTGTAGAGTCCTGCGCCACGAGAACTCCCTCCCATCCTGCGGTCGGAACCTGAACATCGAACGACGATCCCGCGTTAACCACGTTAAAGACTATTGCATAGGAGGAGCCCGTCGAACCCTATAAAGTGAACAGCGTCCGCGGCCGATAGAACAAGCGGGGAACCGGTATCAAAGTGTCGTGCCTTTCGGGCCAGCTTTGCAGATACCGGGAGAAAAGGTCCAAATGGAAGTCCGGCAAGCCATCGACGATCTGAGGTCATCTCTCGATCACGTCACTGCGGAAGATGAGTTGCGCAGGGTCATCTCAGATCGGTTGACCGCTCTAAGGCAGTCTTTCCCGTCCCACAGGTCGCTTTTTACTCCAAGTGATATAGAGTTTCTGAGGGGCCTGAGTATGATCTCGGATCACCTGCGAGCGTTCATTGAATTGAAAGAGGAGTTGGTCAGCGTTGACTCGCTCAAGGAATACGAGGACGTCCTGTGCCGACTCGTTCGCGCCAAAGGCGCGCTCGCCCGCTTCCCTGTAGCCAGGAGGGTTGGGAAGGAGATCCGAGAGTTGATTGAAAGGCTGCCGGCCATCCGGGAGCAGGACGAAGCGCGACGTCAGTTCCGACTTAACGCCCGTATCCTCGATTTGGAGCGGAACCCTCGCCGGTGTCCCCGGCGTCACCCCATGGTGATCGGGGAAGGCGAGCACGGCCATTTCCGGGGATGCAGCCGATACCCGTTCTGTTATGCAACGGCGCAACTCACCCCTCAAGAGAACGGTATCTTAACCCCGTGACGAAGTCGACCGAATTCTGCTCCTGTCCCCCAACGGTATGCTGCCCTATAGACGCTCGCCGGCAAGCCGGCCAGGTCTTCAAAAATCCAGTCGACCTATACCGCCGGAAAGGGCTTTACCGGTAAGCTTCCTTGCGGTCGAGGACGCGTTCGATCTTCAGGTGGTCTCCGTGATCGCGGAAGAAGACGCGATGGTTCTGGGCGCGGAGGCGAATAAGCGGCGGTGTGATGCCTTTGAGCTGTTTGGTGGCGCCCTCGCCGGTGAGAACGTAGCGCCCGATAGTTTTGAGAATCTGAAGGTCGATGGGCTGCTCGATGGCGCGGATGTCGGCCTTGGCCTGGTCGGTCCAGACGATGCGCTCGGCCATCGTCTATGGCTCGCGGCTCATCGTCTCCCAGTCGGCCACGCTGAGCCCGAACTCGGCGAGGACCTGCTCATGAGGAATAGGGTCGTTGTGCTTGCTCCATTCGTCGGCCTCAGCGATGGCCTTGGCTTCGGCTGGGCTAAGCGTGTCGCTGTCCTCCTCGGGTGGGACCATTGTTTCGAGCAGATGAATCACCGCGGCCAACTGATCGGGACCGAGCTGGTCGAGCAGGTGGTGAGCGTGCGTATCAGCGGCCATTGCGTTCTCCCAGCGATCCGTTCAGGCGCGGCGCGCCGGCAGCCTTGCAACCCCGATCCCGACGCCCGGCCCCGGAACCGATCCGAAGAGAAAGCATATGACACTCAAAAAATAACACACATCACCATTCGCGGCTCGCGTCAAATGCCCATTCACAGCCATTTTTCATTGATACGCCTGGCTTTACCGCCGCCGCGATCTCGCCCGTCCCCTACATTCAACTAACCCGCAACTGCTCGCCGACGAATCGAAAATGGGTTCGTATTTTCGAATGGCTCACCGCGGCGGGGGAGTTCGTTTTTTCGAATGACGTGAGACACTCAACGCCCGCCCACCAGCATCGCCAGCAACTGGTCCTCGCTGATCACCGGAATCCTGAGCTGTCGCGCCTTATCCAGTTTCGATCCCGCATCCTCGCCCGCGACCACCCAAGTCGTCTTCTTGCTCACCGCCGCCGCGACCTTGCCGCCGGCGGCTTCGATCGTCGCTTTCGCCTCTTCGCGGCTCATGCGCGGCAGCGTGCCCGTCAGCACGAAAGTCATTCCCGTCAGCGGTCCTTCTTTCCGCTGCTTGATGGTGTGCTCGAAGGTCAGGTTGGCCGCCTTGAGCCGTTCCAACAGCTGGCGATTGTGGGGCTCGCGGAAGAACGCGTGGATGCTTTCCGCGACCTTCGGCCCAACCTCCTCCGCCGCCTGCAGATCCTCCTTGCTCGCGGAGGCGATTTTTTCCAGCGACCCGAAGTATTCCGCCAGCAGCTCCGCCGTCCGCTCGCCCACGAAGCGTATTCCCAAAGCCGAGATCACGCGCGGCATCGGCAGCACGCGCGAGCGGTCGATATTGCGAATAATATTGGCAGCCGATTTCGGCCCCATTCGCTCCAGTTTCGTCAGTTGATCGGCGGTGAGATCGTAGAGGTCCGCCACGCTCTGCACGATTCCGTTATCGACCAGCTGATCGATCAGCGCGTCGCCGAGACCGTCGATATTCATCACGCCGCGCGAGGCAAAATGGCGAATCGATTCCTTCAGCCGCGCCGGGCAGTTCACGTTGATGCAGCGGCTGGCCGCTTCGCCTTCCTCGCGCACCACGCGGCCGCCGCAGACCGGACACGTTTTCGGCATCCGGAACGGCCGGCGATGCGTGCCCTGCATCTTTACCCGAACCACCTTCGGAATCACGTCGCCGCTGCGTTCCACGATCACCGTATCGCCGATCTGCAGACCCAGCCGCGCGATTTCATCTTCGTTGTGCAGCGTGGCGCGCGAGACCGTCACCCCGCTCACCTCTTTCGGCGTGAGATGCGCGACCGGCGTCAGCGCGCCCGTGCGTCCCACCTGCACCGAGATATCGACGATCTCCGTCTCCACCTGCCGCGCCGCATATTTGAAAGCGATGGCCCAGCGCGGCGCTTTCGCCGTAAAACCCAGGCGCTGCTGCTGCGCGATGCTGTCCACCTTGAGCACCACGCCATCGATCTCATAGGGGAGCGACTCGCGCTGCGACTCCCACTCGCGGCAAAAAGCCAGCGCCTGGTCGATATCGGCGCACACTTTCCGCTTCGGATTCACCTTAAAGTGGTGATGACTCAGCCATTCGAGCGCATCCCAATGTTTGTCGAAAATGTTCCGGCCCTGTTCGTCCAGCACGAAATATGTGTAGAACTCCAGCCGGCGCGAGGCCGTAATGCCCGGTTCGAGCAGGCGCAGCGAACCCGCCGCCGCGTTACGCGGGTTGGCGAAACGGGTAAGGCCAAGTTCCTCGCGTTCCGTGTTCAGGCGCTCGAAAGCGCGGTGATTCATCACGATCTCGCCGCGCACTTCGAATGGCCGATCGAAGTTGACACGCAGGGGCAGGGAACGCACTGTGCGCGCATTTTCCGTCACGTCTTCGCCGGTCGTTCCGTCGCCGCGCGTGATCGCCTGCTGAAAATAACCGTCGCGATACCGCGCCGCCATGGAAAGACCGTCCATTTTGAGTTCCGCCACGTAGCGGAACGGCGCGCCACCCAGCAGATCGCGCACGCGCGCGTCGAAGGCCCGCAATTCCTGTTCGTCCAGAGCGTTGTCCAGGCTCAGCATGGGCGAACTGTGAGCCGCCTTCTGGAATCCCTCGCGCGGCTGTCCGCCCACCCGCAGAGTCGGAGAATCCGGCGCGGCCAGTTCCGGGTGCTCCAGTTCGAGCTTCTGCAGACGCCGCATCAGCTCGTCGTATTCGGCGTCGCTGATCTCGGGCTGATCCAGAACGTAGTATTGGTATTCGTGATGGCGGAGCGCTTCCCGCAGCTCTTCGGCTTCCTTCTGTGGGCTGGTTGACGAGGTTTTGGCGGGCATTTCGCTATAATCGGTGACTTCAGAGCGGGCCTGAAGCTTATTTCCTACCTACCCCATCGTATCGGAATTATCTACAACCCTTTCGCCGGCGGACTCAAAGGGTCCGGACGCGCACGTTTGGATAAAGCCGTGCGCGTCCTTCAGGATGCCGGCAGCTGTATCGAGCTGTTCGCCACGCCCGGCCCGCGGCTGGCGGGCGAACTCGCCTGCAAGGCCGTGGACAAAGGCTGCGATCTCATTCTTGCGGCCGGCGGCGACGGCACCATCAACGAAGCCGTGAACGGAATCGCCGGCTCGAGCGTGCAGTTCGGCATTCTGCCGGCCGGGACGGCGAACGTTCTGGCCAACGAAATCGGATTCTCCAATCGCCCCGACCATGCGGCGCGGCAACTGCTGCACACCGTGCCGGTGCGCATCGCGCTGGGTCTGCTCGAAAAGTCCGATAAGTCCCGGCACTATTTTGTGCTCATGGCCGGCCTCGGGCTGGACGCGCGCATCGTCTACGAACTCGACAACGACCTCAAGAACATGCTCGGCAAGCTCGCCTACTGGCACGGCGGTCTGCGTCAGTTAGGGCGTCCGGTGCCGCGTTTCCATTTGTCCGTGGGCGGCGCGGAATACTGCGCCAGCTTCGCGCTGGTCACGCGCGTGCGCAATTACGGCGGCGATTTCGAAATCGCGCAGCAGGTCCGGTTGACCGATAACGATTTCGAGGTCGTGATTTTTCAGAACAATCAATGGCAGGATTACGTGCGCTTCTTCGGCGCGGTGCTGACGAAACGTCTGTACAACACCGAGGGTGTGACGATCGTGCGCGCCACGCATGTGGAAGCCGATTCCGCGCAAAAAGAGCGCATCTATGTGCAGGTGGATGGCGAGTCCCAGGGGACGCTTCCGGCATCAATGAGCGTGGTCCCGGACGCCCTGACATTGATGATGCCGAAGCGTTACGCTAATGCGTAGGTGAAATCGATTCCGCTTCTTCTGGCGTTCGCCGCGTTCGCGGGAGCCCAGACGCCGCCGCCGCCCGCCCAGTCCGATTGCGCGATCGACGGATCGGTGGTGAACTCTATCACGGGCGAGCCGATCGTGCGGGCGCATGTCACGCTGCAGCTACAGGACAGCGTTTCCACCAGCACCGACAATTCCGGCGGGTGGCGCTTCGCGAATATCCCTTGCGGACAGGGGCCGCTGAC
>JASHSD010000058.1 GCA_030036985.1 Bryobacteraceae bacterium | reverse complement strand
AACATAACAACAAACAAAAAGCAAGAGAAATGTTCGGAAAAATTATTGACGCCCGAGTGCCGCAGCCGCAGGGCGGCGACGGATTTCGACGTTCGGGAAGGCGCGGACGCACCCCGGCGTTGAAAATCGGGAACTTGGACCCTCATTTTTGCGCCGGAAAGTAGTTATGGCATCCCGAACGTCACAATCATCGACAGGATCGCTGGGCCGGTCGTCGCCGAGGCAGCGAAAGAGGGATTGATCGCCATCTGGCGGGTCCACGCTCCCGCGACCAGGAGTAAAAAGGGCGTCAATGGCTGGAACTCGACACCCGTCGCCGACGTGATGGGACTCGCCGGCATATCCATGGAAGCAGCGAGCATTCCCAATTGGGCCACTCAACTCTCTCCGGAGGAAGCAACCAGGGCAGCACAATATGCAACTTTGGAATTGAACCGTTTCCCCTCGTGGCTCGTGCCGCTCGCGTCAGCATGCCCAACAGAGGTCAGGGATGTGTTGCTGCAAGAAATCCGGGCCGAACTCGCCGTGGCCGATATGACGCATTTCCGTACGCTGCAAATGGTCGCCTACGCCGGTGACGAGATCACGCGATTGCTGGCGCCGCCGCTACTCAACGAATTGGAGAAGCGCGTTCCCTTTCCTCAAGGTCGACTGGCGAACACGCTGCGCATAGTCGTTCGGGGGATTGAGCCGGATGACTACCAGAGGCTGTCCGCAATGGCCACCACACGCTTCGGGAAAGGCTCGGATCCGGACAGTGGAATTCAGTACTTAGGAGCGCTGTTCAACATCGATCCCAAAAGGGCGACCAGCGTCTTGGCCGCGAGGCTCAGCGAATTTGACGCGGCGGAGCGTCCATCGATCGTCGACAATTTCCTGGCTGCTTCCTTCAGCGATCTGGTACCCGGTCATGGCAGACAGGAAGAGATTCCAACAGACGTGCTCGCGCGGTTGGTTCGCCTCATGTTTGATACCCATGTAGCGCCCGGCACGCCTGCCTCGCCTGGCACTATGCATCTAACCGGCGGAAGCGACTACGCCCGGGCGGCGCTTTTCAACCGATTCGTCAGCTCTCCGGGGGAAGTGACATACCGGGCGCTGCTCGCTCTTGAAAACGATCCGAACTGCCCAATTGAAAGACCACGACTACGTGCAATGGCGAAGAAGCGGGCGGTTGAGGATTCGAATTGCGCGCCATGGCCTCCATCGGCAGTCGAAGAGTTCGAGCGTCGCTTTGAGACAGCCCCTCGCACGCCGGAAGATCTAAAATCCCTTGTCCGCAACCGCATCGAAGATATGCAACACGATCTGATACACGGGGACTTCGGCCAAGGACGAACCTTAAAGAACCTTAGGAACGAGATCGATGTTCAAAACTGGATTGCGGATAGGTTTCGTCTCACTCAGAGTCACTCTTATTCAGTGGAACGCGAAGCCCACGTTATTCAGGAGAAGGAACCGGACATTCGAATTCGGGCCAAGTCTACGGATGCGACTGTGGCTGTTGAGGTGAAAGTAGCAGAGGATTGGACACTTAAAGAACTCGAAGAAGCTCTGAACAAACAGTTATGCGGCCAATATCTGAGGTCTAGGAACGGGCGGCACGGCCTCCTGCTTCTGGTTCATAAGGTCGGGCGCAAAAGGGGCTGGAAGGTGAGCAAGAGTCGTGGCTATTATGGCTTCACACAGGTCGTCGAGCACCTCGCAAAGCGTGCCGCGAGAATCCGCGCAAGTGGGACAGAATCACCCCAGCCAGAGATAGCAGCAATCGATGTCTCAAACGTTCAGAGCGCCTCAAATTCATCTCGCGGCAGGAGACCCGGCCGGTCACAAAAGTCCGTGAAAACTTCCCGTCGTCTCTTCCGACATTAGTTGACGTGGATCAGCCCGAAACGGCTATCTCGGAAGTCTGCGGCCGCCAGCAAGCCTGATACGGGGCAGTAACGGCAACAAAGTCGGGATCTCCGGCACAATCAGAGGCTTGGGGTGAAGGGATTCGGACGCAGCAGTTCGGACGCCGGCACCTCCAACGCACCGGGTGCTTATTCCTTCCAGCCTTCCGGCGGGTTACTGCCGCTCACGATCTGGCGGGTCTTGTAGAGCCACTGGCCATTCACCTTTACCCACGTGGCGTATTCCTTTCCCTGAGTCGTCATCTTCATCGGATCGCCCACCTTTTCCTGCCGGTACTCGGTGAAAATGACCTGCGAGGTGGCCGTGTCGCCGTGCACGATGATCAGCGGATTCTCGATCGCCACATTGAAAGCAGTCCTCTCGCGCGGGGGCGCCGCGGCGGCAGCAGGCACCGCTCCAGCCGCAGGGGCCGTGCCAGCCGGAGGCTTCGCTGGGGCACGGTTGTATGCCTGCCTGATCCCTTCCCTGCCCTTGTAGTGCCTCGTGCCGAGAATCAGCTCGCCGTCTTCGGCATAAAAGCTTTCTTCGCTCTGCCGGTCCACTTTGCCGAAGTTGTAGTAGTAACGCGTGATTTGATCCAGGATCTGCTGGCGATCAATCAATGACTGCGCAGTCATCTTGTCTTGAGCACGCGCAGCCGGTGCGCTTGCCAGTGCGACGCAGCAAAGCCCCAAGGCCGCCGCCCGGACGGTAACCTGACGAGTGGAGTTCAGTGTCATGACATCCCCTGTTTACGTGACTGGTGCTACTGTTCCCAGATATCGTAACAGAACGTTCCGGAGACATGGTTACACTTTTTCGCTCCGCAGAACGCCCACTCGGACGGCGGATAAACCGGCTCGTCCATGGTGATCCACATACGGCGAATCGCCGAACATGGCCGGATCGGTGGTAGGAAGCCTCGGCGCTGTATAGGCTTTTGGCCGTTGATATCCCTCCCTGCTCGTAGCTCCCACAGGCACTTCCTCGGACGAAATCCCGGCTGTGGCCCCTGGAGGCATCGCGCCGTCGGTGACTACCGGGTTTCGGCGGGGGGTTCGCCGGTTCTGGCTGTCAAATCCCGCATCCATTCGACCTTGTTTTTGTCATGAACAATACGACCGACAAACCCGAGAGATTGGGCAATGTTGCCGCGGTTGAAACGGATGTCCCGCCGCGTCGTCCGCGAATATTCCCAGACCCATTCGCCAAGGTCGTCGGGCTTTCTGAAAATGTAGGTCGCGTGGCCGGCCTGCGGGATCTCGACCACCACGGATCTTTCGAGATCGAAGATGTACTCGTCGCGGAACAGGTACATGGTTCGTGCGCATTTCAGAAGCTGCTCGTGGTACCAGGCATCGTAATCGGGCCGCCAGGTGACCTGCGCTACGTCGAAATCTCCCGGCAGGCCGAGGTTCCAGCAAAGGCGCTGAAGCTCTCCGCGCTCCGTCGGGATTTGTTCCACGTGGGCGCGCAGGCGGTCGATCTGCTTCCAGTACTTGCCGAATCGGGAGTGCGACCGCCGGGCCTCCAGGATGGCTTCGTCGACGCCGTCCGGCATCACCAGTTCGGTCCTGCTCGGCAGCGCGGTCTCCCATTCCATGAGCTTCCATTCGTCCCCGCTTTTTCGATAGTGGCCGTTGCGGACAAAGTCGGCGGAAATCTCGACCGTTGCCGTGATCAGGCTCCGCCACTGCGCCCAGGTCTGATCCCATCGGATGGGCAGCAGTTGGTGGTCGAG
>JASHSD010000704.1 GCA_030036985.1 Bryobacteraceae bacterium | reverse complement strand
TCGTGCACGTGGCCTTCGCGCAGCCCCGCCGGCGAAACGCGAATGAACCTGGCTTCGCACTGCAGTTGCTGGACGGTGCGGCAGCCGCAATAGCCCATGCCGGCCTTCAGACCCCCCACCAGTTGGTAAACCAGATCCGCCAGCGGCCCTTTCGAAGCCACGCGTCCTTCAATACCTTCCGGCACGAGTTTCTGCGTGGGGTCGAGGGAGTAGCGGTCGGTGTTTCCGGCCGCCATGGCGCCGAGCGATCCCATGCCGCGATAGCTCTTGAACGTGCGGCCCTGATAGAGGATCGTTTCGCCGGGGCTTTCGTCGGCGCCGGCGAAGAGACTGCCGATCATCACGCAGTCCGCGCCCGCCGCGACAGCCTTGGTGATGTCGCCGGAGAATTTCACGCCGCCGTCGGCGATCAGGGGAATGTTCGTGTCGCGCGCCGCGCGGCTGCAGGCGGCGATCGCGGTGATCTGCGGGATTCCGGCGCCCGAAACCACGCGCGTGGTGCAGATGGAACCGGGTCCGATGCCGACCTTGATTCCGTCGACGCCCAACGCGATCAGCTCCCGCGCGGCTTCGTAAGTGCCGATGTTGCCGGCGATCAGTTCGACCTCCGGCAGCGCGTTCTTCATCGCCTCGACGGCCCGAATCACACGAAGACTATGGGCATGCGCTGTGTCGATCACAATCACGTCAACCTTGGAGCGCACCAGTTCCTTCGCGCGTTCGAGGAAATCGCCCGTGGCCCCGATAGCCGCGCCGACGCGCAGGCGGCCCTGCTCGTCCTTGGCGGAGTTCGGGTATTTCAGTTTCTTCTGGATGTCCTTGACGGTGATGAGGCCCTTGAGGAAGTAATGATCGTCGACCACCAGGAGCTTTTCGACGCGATGCCGATGCAGGATCTCCTCGGCTTCATAGAGGGTCGTGCCCACGGGGACAGTGATCAGATTTTCCTTCGTCATCACGTCGGAAATGGGCAGGTCGAAGCGCGATTCGAAGCGCAGATCGCGGTTGGTGAGGATGCCGACCAGTTTGCCATCCTGCGTGACCGGCACGCCCGAGATGCGATAGCGCTCCATGAGCGCGAGCGCATCGGAAATTTTCTTGTCGGGGGCGATCGTGATGGGATCCACGATCATGCCGCTTTCACTGCGTTTGACGCGGTCGACTTCCTCGGCCTGGCGGTCGATGGAGAGATTGCGATGGATGAAGCCGATGCCGCCCTGTTGGGCGAGCGCGATGGCGAGATGCGATTCGGTAACGGTGTCCATCGCCGAGCTGGCGATGGGGATATTCAGCGGGATGTTGCGGGTCAGCCGGGTTCGGGTGTCCGCCTCGGCAGGGAGCACTTCGCTGCGAGCGGGGACGAGAAGCACGTCGTCGAAAGTCAGCCCCTCGGGGAGCGCGTTCTGAATCATGTGAATTCAGTTTAACGTGGGGCGGCTCGATCCCACACTGAAATGGGGGCCACGTAGTTTTTTGGAGGGCGGTCCCCCGGAGGACGGGACGACGCCCGCTGCGGACGCCCGCGTCCGCTTTTTTAAGATAGACGCCCCCGTCCGCCTCTTTAACATATTGGATGTGATCGCCATCGAGACCCAGCGCCTGCGGCTGAGGACCTGGCTGCCCGCCGACCGCGGCCCCTTCGCGAAACTGAACGCCGACCCGCGGGTCATGGAATTCCTGGGCGGAGTTCTGTCGCGCGCCGAGAGCGATGCCGTATTGGATCGCATCGAGGCTCATCACAAACAGCACGGCTTCGGCCGCTTTGCCATTGAACTGCGGGAAACCGGAGCCTTCATCGGCGACATCGGACCCCTGGTAGTCGCATTTGAAGCGCACTTCACGCCGTGCGTCGAAATCGGATGGCGTCTCGCTTTCGAATATCGGGGACACGGCTTCGCCACCGAAGCCGCGCGCCGTGCTGCGGTATTGCGACGAGACGCTGCGCCTCCGCGATGTCGTGGCCTTCACCGTCCCCCCGAATCTGCGCTCGCGCCGATTGATGGAGAAGGTCGGAATGACGCACGATCCGGCAGACGATTTCGATCGCCCCAATCTGCCCGAAGGCCACCCGCTGCGCCGGCATGTGGTTTATCGCCATCGCGCCCTTACCGTAGCCGCGTGAGGCAGGCAGCATGGAAGGCCGGGCTGAATTGGTGTGTTTCACCATATTGCGGAAGCAGCATCTGCCACAACGCCGCTTCCGGAAGTTGCGGACGGCCACCTCGGCGCAACGCCGAGTACTCGTCAGCGTAAAATTGACATAACCGTCCGCCAAGGGACATTGCCTCGGCGAACGTAGCACGAACATATTCGCATAATGAGGAACGAAGCGGAGGTATTCACCCAATTAAAGGCGTTATGCCGATCATCAGGGTACGTCCATGCCCTCGCCAACATATGTTTTCGCGACAACATAGTCCGCTATTCGGGGCAGCTACGCTCGAAGGACATGCTGCCAATGTTCTCAGCCGACCGACTGATCCGCACCGAGATTTCGACGCTCATAGGCCTGATGATCCAAGGCGAGATGGACTGGAGGATGCCGCCGCCCCATGTCGTGCAAGAACAGATGGACCTCACGGACGCCTTGCTCAAGGAGCTCCACCAGACATTTCTTCCGTCCATTCCAGGGGCAATAGCAGAACTAGCCAAGGCACCGGATAAAGGCCTCGAACCATTGGGACGGGGCGAATTTTTGAGAGAGGCGATCTTTTACGGTGGGGAATCGGCCTACAGCTTCCAATATCGCGATTTCGCGCCCATTAAGTACGCAGCAGATGATTCCTGGTTGGACGCAAACCGGGGATTCTCGATCTTCGATGCCAGGACCATCGCTCAAGCAATTGGCCGCCTCCAGCAGGACAAACTGATGAATACCGTCGCCCATATGGCGACGATCCCACCGGAGCGGTGGTGCATCCTCCACGGCTACACCTTTTCCGTCGAAGAAGTTGCCGCGGCCTCTGGGATCGCCGAACCAACTGTGGAGGCCGTCCTAAACGCTTTCGCTCTGGCTCCAGGCGAAAAAAATGGCTCGTCAGAAAAAATCGTGGGCGGATTCGGGCTCAGGCAGTTTGCCAAGTGAGTGATACAGTGCCAGTTCAAGGCAGCGGAAGGTGCGGAAGCCGTAGGATTTTCTCATGGTGACTTTCGCTTTGTTGTTCAGCCCCTCGACCACGCCACTGGAGAGCAGTTTCTGGGCGCGGAAGTAATTGAG
>JASHSD010000703.1 GCA_030036985.1 Bryobacteraceae bacterium | reverse complement strand
CTGAAGAAGATGGTGGAGGAAGGCCCCGACGATGCGGATGCTTTGCACGCTCTCGCATTTGCCCAACTGAAGTTGGACGAGCCGGAAGACGCGGTCGAGAATCTGGGACGAGCCATGGTTCTCGCTCCGCAGGACTTGATGCTGGCGGTATCGATGGCGGATGCGAAAGTGAAGGAGCACGACATCAATGGAGCGGAAGCAGTCCTGAAGAAAGCAACGCAGGACCTTCCCAAGTCCGCCGAGGCCGCGTTTTTTCTGGGCCAGTTCTACGGTTCTCAGAACCGCTGGCCCGAAGCCGAGAAACAATTCAACCGGGCATTATCAATCGATCCGCGAAACGCGGACGCATTGTACAACCTTGCCATCCTGCAAAACCGGACGGGGAGGAAACAGGAAGCCGAGGAGAGTTTCAAGCGTCTTTCGGCGCTGCCCGGCAAGGAGTTAAAGCCACTGCATGCAATCTTTCTTTTCGGAGAGGGCCGGCGCGATGAGGCGATTCGGGAGTTTGAGGCTCTCGCCAAAGCCGATCCGGACGATCGGCAGGCGCGCACGAGGCTGATTGCCGCATATCGTGCCGCTCAACGCCCCGCGGATGCCGAGAAGATCCTGACCGCAGCCCTGAAACGGAATCCGAAAGATTCGGACGCTCTCCTCCAAAGAGCCGAGACGTTTCTGGCCGCCAAAAGGTACGATATGGCGGAAAGAGATCTGAATCAGGTGCTCCATTTGAATCCTGAATCGGCGCAGGCACACTACGTTTTGGCGAAATTTCACCAGGCGAGGGGCGAAAATCTCACCTACCGCCAGGAGTTGATGAATGCTTTGCAACTGGATGAGAATCTCGTGGCAGTTCGCATTGAGGCAGCTCAAAATCTGGTGGCGGGCGGCGACGCCAAGGCGGCTTTGGCCCTACTGGATCAGGCGCCGGCCATTGAGAAAACCCTGACGCCGCTGGTGGTGCAGCGGAACTGGACGCTGTGGGCCATGGGTGACATGGCCGAAATGAGGAAGGGAATCGATCTGGGTCTCTCGCGGGAGCGAAGCACGGAATTACTCCTGCAGGACGGGCTCTGGAAGCTGCGCTCCGGCCGCAATCCATCCGAAGCCCGTGGGTCCCTTGAAGAGGCGCTGAAGATCGATCCGCAGGATATTCGCGCTCTCTCCGCGCTCCGTCAAAGCTACGAACTGCAGAAGCAGACAGGGCAGGCGCTGGAAACCGTGAAGGCCTATGCGGCTCGACAGCCCCGTTCCGCGCCGGTGCAGGATTTTTTGGGCTCTATTCTGCTTGCGCGGGGCGACCGCGCGGGGGCGCGGGCCGCTTTTGAAAACGCTCAGGCGGCAGCGCCCGATTCCGCCGAAGCCCAACTATCTCTCGTCAGGATCGACGTGATCGATGGCAAATTCGACGACGCTCGCCGGGGACTCGAGAAGGTTCTTTCCGCGCATGCCGACAGCCCGACAGTGCGGCTCTGGCTCGGCGATGTCGATCTGATGAAGCGGGACTATGGGGCCGCTCAGGAGCAGTTTAAGGCCGTGCTGGCCTCGGATGCGGACAACGCCCAAGCGTTGAACAACTTAGCCTATTTACTGGCGGAGCAGAAAAGGCAGCCGGTCGAGGCCCTGAAATATGCACAGCGGGCGAAAGAACTGGCGCCGCAGACCCCGCAGTACTCGGACACGCTCGGGTGGATTCTTTACCAACAGGGCCTTTATCCTTCAGCGGTCAGCGAACTGAAGAGCGCGACCACCAAGGGCGACAACCCGACATGGCAGTACCACCTCGCGATGGCCTACGCCAAAGCCGGCGACCACGAGCGTGCCCGAGCCACCCTTGATGCCGCACTCAAGCGGAATCCGAGGCTCCCGGAAGCGGCAGCGGCCCGGGAGGTTGTCGATGCCGTCTCGAACCGCGGGGACAGGTGACAGCGATGAACCTGATCGGAGCCAGGAATTGGTCACCAATACAAACGATTGGGAAATCAGGATCGGGCGTTTCCCCATCGATTTCCCGCAACACGTTGCAAAGATTGGAGATTCGATTTGGTCTGCGGATTGCCCTTACTTGGCACGCAGTATCCCACGATTAGGAAGGTACTAACAGATGATCAAACTCGCGAGTTTCCTGAGTGTAGTGGCCGCTCTTTCAATAGCGCCATTGGCACATGCCGATTTCGAAATTTCTGTCGACGGCACTAACTGCAATCTCACGGCCAGCGCCTCGCCGAACGGCACAGCAGTTTGCAGCGCTGTAACAACCCCATCGGACGTAAACATATCGGTGCTTTCGTTAACCGGGGAGCAGTCTCCGAGCTTCTCCCAAGAACTCGGGAGCACGCTGCTGATTCAGAACGATAGCGCTAGTACTCAAACCATAACGATCGATCTCGCGGACTCGAATTTTTCCTCGCCGGTGACTCCGCCGTCGATCTATGACGCAAGCGGTCTTACCGTGGATCCGACCACCGGCATCGGGTCCGTGTCACTGACCAGTTGCGTCGATCAGGCGAACGGCTTGGTGCCTCCGTCTGGTACGTTCTGTGCCTCGCCTGCTCCCGGAGAGGCTAGCGCCAACGGGTCTTTAGCCTTCTCAGGTCCGGGAACCCAGTCGAATACGACTTTCGGCGTTATCACCAGCTTGAGTGCGCCTTTTTCGCTTTCACAGGAAATCACAGTCACGCTAAGCGCCGGCGCCAATTTGAATGTCACGTCGTCTCAGGTTCTGAACCCCGTGCCGGAACCGGCTGCCGTTCTCCTTTTGGGAACCCTGCTCTTGGGGGTAGGGACGCTCGCTCGAAAGAGAATCACGACCAAGATCTAGAAAGTAAGGGGTACAACTTTGCCCCCGCCAATTCGGCGGAAACTCGGAAGACTGACGAATTTTCGGCGAGCGCCACAAGCGCTCGCCGTTTTTTTTCATATGTCCGGAAATATTCAGGGATCTCGCGAGGCGGGTTTGAAAGAAGCGTACAGCCAACCTGCGAGCCAAGGTAAGTACGGCAGGCTCGATGTATACGGCGTCGGGCGAGGGGATCGAAAGCGCACAAGGCCTGTACGTATCGAACCAAAGAGTTACCGTCTCCGCTGGAAACGCCGGATTTTCTGCCATCTGGTCAAGCACTCCGCCTAAGCTATTTTCAGCCCGACCACTATCATGTCCAGAACGATCTGCCAGCGTTTGGCTCCGACTTTGGCTCCATGATTGCTCAACAGGCAGCTTCAAATGGACAACGCAAATAAGGCTGTCGCGGTCCGGTCGCGACCGGCCGCCGTGGATCAGCGGGCCGGCTCCATTTCGCCGGAACACATCGTCCGCCTCATCTTCTACAGGAAGTGGCTGATCCTGGGGGTTTTTGCCGTGGTATCGGTCGCCACGGTCGCCGTTACCAGCCGCATGAAGAACATCTATACTTCCGAAACAGTCATTCTTGTGGACCCCCAGAAGGTCCCGGACAACTACGTCAAGTCGACAGTTTCGGGAGATATTCGCAATCGGCTGGGAACTCTGAAGGAACAGGTGCTGAGCGCGACGCGCCTGCAAAAGATCATCGACAGCTTGAACCTGTATCCGGTCGAGCGCAAGACAATGGCCCGGGAAGATGTGATCACGCACATGCGTTCCGAAATCGCCGTCAACGTGGTGAGCGATTTTGGGGCAAGCCAGGATCTGCAGGCGTTCCGCATTGCTTACAGCGGGACGGATCCCCAACTCGTCTCGCAGGTGACCAACGAGTTGGCTTCGCTGTTCATAGAGGAGAATCTCAAGGCGCGGGAGCAGCAGTCCGAAGGCACGACCGAATTCCTGACGAATCAGCTGGAAGAAACCCGCAAGACTTTGGAGGAGCAGGAGGATAAGCTCCGGGATTTCCGGTTGAAGCATATCGGCGAGATGCCGGAACAGCAGACCGCGGATCTGCAGATTCTGGGTCAACTACAATCGCAGTTGCAGCTGGAGGGAGACGCACTCAGCCGGGCGCAGCAGCAGAAGGACAATATTCTCGCCCTGATGGCGGCGCAGCCGGCCGGAGTGGTGGATCTCGACGATGGCGAGCAGCCCAAGGCGGCCAACGCGGGAGCCGGTCAGCCGGCAGCGGCATCCGGAACCAGTGCAAAAGAGAAACAACTCGCCGGATTGTTGGCGCACGGCTACACCGACAGTTATCCCGATGTTCGGCGTCTGAAGCAGGAAATCGAGCGGGACAAGGCAGCCGCGGCTAAAAGCGCGGGTAAAGCCGCCGCGGCATCGGAGCCTGAGACGAGCGTCGCGCAGAATCCGGCGGCGGCCGCTCCGCCGTCGAGAAGGCCGCCGCCCGAACCTGCAAAGTACGTAAACCCGGTGCTGCAGGCACAGTTAACTACAGCCGACACCGAAATCGCGAAGCACAAGGATCAGGTTCAGAGCTTGTCCAAACAGGTCGCGAGCTATCAGAAGAAGCTCGAGGCGATTCCGGTGAATGAGCAGGAAATCACCGGCCTGGTGCGGGATTACGAAGTCTCGAAGGCCCATTACAGCCAGTTGCTCAACAACCAGCTGTCGGCTGAGACCGCAACCCAGCTGGAAGTGCGGCAAAAGGGAGAAAAGTTCAGCATTCTCGATCCGGCCCAGCCCGCCCAAAAGCCGTCAAAACCGAACCGGCCGTTGCTGAATGCCGGCGGAAGCATCGTCGGGCTGGCGCTCGGCCTGTTTCTGGCTCTGATTACCGAATTTTTGGGAATGTCGATCAGCTCGGCGGAGCATGTGACCGCCGCCACCGGTTTTCCGGTGCTTGAGGTTATCCCTACCATCGATACACTGACGACAAAACAGGCGCGGAGAAGGCGCCTCTTCATTGTTTCGGCGTCGGGCGCGACCGCGGTACTCGCCGCGGCGGCGTTTCTTGCCTTTCACTACAGCGGGCGTTTGTTCTAGATGTA
>JASHSD010000702.1 GCA_030036985.1 Bryobacteraceae bacterium | reverse complement strand
TTCCCGCCGAGGAGAGCCTCAAAGGCCGCAAGCGTCCCGGCGGCAAGGCCTATCAGGCCGCATTCGCCTATAACCGGACGCACCAGGCGGATCAGGAATACCGCCGCGCTCTCTACTATTTCTCCCAATGCACGCCCGGCGACGACGCGCTGGCGTTCGATCATTTCGGCTTCGCGCTCGAAGCCGAGCCGGATTTCGCTCCCGCGCATGCGGGCAAGGCCGACGTGTATCTGCGCTGGGCGATGTACCATCCCAACCATTCGACGACCGCCGAGAATCTCCGCGATGCGCAAGACGCCGTTCGCGAGACTTTACGTTGCAACCCGAACTTCTGGAAAGCCCATACGCTCTCCGGCGTTATCCATTGCTGCCGCTTGCAATGGGAAGAAGGCCGCGCATCATTCGAGAAAGCGCTTGAGCTTGATCCCTACTGGACGCGCTATGGCGCGTGGCACCATCCGGCCTTTCTCGCGGCTATAGGTGAAGTGGACGAGGCGCTCCTGTTGCTCAAGGAGCGCACCGTCGAGAACCCGGAGGATTTTTCATCCCAGCTTGCCTACGGATTTTTTCTCTACGCCAGCGGCAGATTCGACGAGGCCACCATGGCCTTGAGTCTGGCCTTCGTGATGAGCCCGCGTAATTGGCTGGTGCGACTGGTTTCCGCGCTGCTTGCTTTGGCGCAACGGGAACCCGCGACCCCGTACATGGTGGTTGTCCACCAATTGGTGGGCGAGGAACTCGTGCCGGGGCTGACGCTTCTCTGTCACGCCACCGATTTGCGGCTACGCGAGCACCCGGAAGAATGGGGACCTGCCCGGCGACTCGCCACGGATGAGTTATTCTCCGCCGTATACAAGGCGCTGGAGGAAGTGGCGGATACTCTACCGAGCCCAGCCAGGCAATTTGCCACCATGCTTCGCTACTCCCGAAGCAAGCATGTCGCGCCAATGCAGATGGCGCTTGGTTACATGGCGGTTGGAAAGCACAGAAAGGCGGTGAGAGCACTCGCCCAGGCCTGTCGTGAACACGATTCGCTTACAGCGTGGCTGCATCTTTGGCCGGTATTTGGCGAGTTGCGCTCATTCGACGAGTTTCAAAGACTTACCCAACAAAGAAGGGAAAGCGAATGAGCTATCGGTCTCTACCGCGCGTTCCCGTCTGGGTTCCGCCAGCGTGTTCGCGTCTGCGTCGCTGGCGAACGCGGGCTTCGTCCAATTCACCGAGAATCCGCTGATCCGTCTTTCCTTCCGTCGTCCATACGCCCGGCAGCGCTTCGCCCCAGCGATTCTCATGCCGGTAGATGTGATCGGCTGCTTCCGAGGGTGGTATGCGCTTCGCAGCGAAACCTGTGGCTATTTCCTTGGCTCCCGCGATCCGCAGTTCCGTCGCTTTCCTGCTATGATCGATTTCCTGACGCAGCCATGCTTCCACGTCTTCTTGCGTGAGGCTTTTCGACTGCTCTACGCTGCGTCGCTGCGACATTTCCCTCTGCCTCCTGTCGCCGCGAACCATAGCGGCCAAACCCGTTCGCGTCAAACCCGGCGCGACGGTTAGCGTCCTTTAGCGTTTCGCCTCTCCCGCATGCTCGCCGATACTCGCATCAGGAGCGAGCTTATGGACGGGCATCCATTCCCAACACGCAGCCGCACAGCGGCCATTCCTTCGATTGAGACACCTGATCCTGCCTCGCTCCCCCATTTCAGCCAGGTGATGACGGTCGCGGGAGTCGCCCGCGAACTGCGCTGTTCCAAAGCGCATGTTCATAACCTCATCAACGGCCATGTGCGCGGCGCGAAGCCCCTGCCCTGCGTAAAAATCGGTCGCCGGTGCATAGTGCGCCGGTCCAGCCTTGATGAATGGATCAAGGCCAGCGAACAGTGCTACGATCCGATCATCGCCGACCATTGACGCCGCAGGCGCTCCCGAAAGGAATCTATGCGCAGGCGGTATCAGCAGGGAAGTTTAAGCAAGGTTGACGGTAACTGGATAGCGCAATGGTGGGAAGACGGCCATCGCCGGAAACGCACGCTCGGCAGGGTATCGACGGTCAAGAAAACGGAGGCGCAAACGGCGCTTGATGCAATCCTGGCACCGATCAATGCGCGGGCGCAGGCCCCCTCTCCTTCCACCACCTGGGGTGAATTCGTGAGCAATACCTACTTGCCCTTCTACAGCAGGAAATGGAAGCTCTCGACGAAGGCGACCAACGAGGATCGCTTCCGGGTGCATCTCACGCCGATTTACGGCGAAAGAAAACTCGGGAGCTTCTCGCGCGACGGTTTGCAGGAACTGCTCGATGAGAAAACACGGGCGGGCCTGTCGTACAGCGTCGTGGCGCATCTGCGCTGGGACTTAAGGCAGGTTTTCCGCATGGCCGTGCAGGAAGGCCATCTGTTGCGCAATCCGGCGGAATTGCTTTTCATCCCGAGGGATGCGAAGCGCCCGGAACATACCGTCATGACATTGAAGGAGGTGCAAATATGTTTCGCCGCACTTGAACAGCGCGAGCGGCTCATCGCCAAGCTCGCCATACTCGCAGGCCTCCGGCCCGGAGAAATCTTCGGCCTCAAATGGGGCCATCTCACAGCAACCCATGCCGAAATCCGGCAACGAGTCTATCGCGGCAAGATCGACTCGCCGAAGACGAACCATTCGGTTCGCAAAGCGGCGCTTGCCGAAGGCATACTCGACGAGCTGCGCGAATGGAAAGCCCTCTCGCGCGACACCGGCGAGGATGCCTGGGTATTCCCGACCGAGACGGGCAAGACGCCCCTATCGCGGGACAACATCTACCGCAGGCATATCGGCCCGCGCCTGAAGGCGGCGAATCTGGGATGGGTGGATTTCCACGTCATGCGGCGCACGCACGCCACGCTCATGAACGAGATTCACGACGATCCGAAGCTGGTTGCCGACCAGCTCGGCCATACGCTCGATGTAAGCCAGAACGTCTATACGCGGGCTTCCGTCGCCAAACGCAAGGAAGCGGTGGACGCGCTGGAGTCAGCACTGCCAGTGATGTAGTTTTGGAGCATTTTGGAGCAGGCTTTGAAGACGGGCAACGCTTAAGCTGTTGATTTTATGGAGCGGGAGACGGGGTTCGAACCCGTGACGTCCAGCTTGGGAAAATGACCGTAGATTGAAAATAAAAGACAATGGCGTCTACGGCGTCTCATTCAGGTTCAACGAGATCAGCAACTTCCGGCACCCTCCATCGAAACCGCCCCTTAAGTGAGTGAAAGTGGAGTGACGGCCCCCCTGCCCTTCATCCCTTAATCAATGTCGCGTCCTCCCTGACTCACCGGCGTGAGAGGACGACTGAGAAACGCCTGCTGCTCCAGGAAGAATCGCACCGTGTCGTGGATCGCCCAGGCCTCGGCGTCTTTTTCAGCGTATCCTGCAGCCACGTACCGCCGCTGCTTATCCTTAAACACGTTCGGCGCGGGTATGATCCCCGCCATCACCTGCTCTCCCCGCCAGCGTTTATCGTCGTTCACGAGGGCCTCTTTTCCATCTTGCAGCACATCAAGACATCAGCACTTCAGGTATGCACGTCAACAGCCTTGCACGGATGCAGCTATGAATCGATGATAGTTGAGGCCGGTCAGTCGGTTGGTCTCCCCTTCCGAACAAGAACAAAACTTCCGATCGAGGTGATCGCTAACTTCATGTGTGCAGCATTGAGGCGCTGAATCCATGAAGAACGTCGCTTAAACAAGGATGCAGTGATGAAACACTGAATAGATGAAGCAATGAGCGAGTGCAGTACAGAATTCAAGCAAGGTTGATGAGATGCAGAAATGACGAACTGCATCCTTGAGCGACACCATTATTGAATTGAAACAGCCTTGATGAAAATCAAGCGTGATACGCTGCACGAAATCAATGCGACATCGTTGATGCGTTGAGCCGTTGCATAATTGCACTAGTTCACGCCTGCTTCGCTGCACAACATCACTATCGATTGACACCAGCCTTGAAGCAAGTCATTCCTGCAGACGTGCACATCTGAGGCGTTGCACTCTTGAAGGATTGCAGTTGTGAAAACGATAGCGCTGATTGCCCAGAAGGGCGGAGTGGGAAAAACGACGTTAGCCGTCAACCTCGCCGTAGCCGCCGGAATACCTACGGTTCTTTTTGACCTTGACCCGCAGGAGAGTGCGGTCATGTGGGCTGACCGTCGGCAGAGCGATTCTCCCCACGTCGAGTTCCTGACCGAGCGGAGGTTGCCTGATGGACTCAAGGCGGCAGAGCAGGGGAAGTACGACCTGGCGATCATCGACACACCGCCCGCCGCCGGACCACAGGCGCTTACCGCTGCCCAGTCAGCCAATCTCGTCCTTATTCCTTGCCGGCCGAGCCTGGTTGACCTCGACGCTATCCGCCGCACAGCGACCTTGATTAAATCCGCAGGGGTTCCCGCGTTCGTCGTATTTAACGCGGCGCCTCACAGCGCCACGACGCTCCTTGAGGACGCGCGCGCGATTGCGGAAGGGGCGGGGCTCGCTGCCTGTCCGATTATTCTGCGCGAACGCAGCGCCTATCGAGCCTCCTGGCCCATCGGGCGCACCGTTATTGAGGCTGAGCCGGACAGCAAAGCCGCACAGGAAATGATCGAGCTGAAGGACTGGATTCTTGCACAACTTCAAGGCTGCAGTCCTGAAGTAGTGCAGCAGCAGACCGACGAAACTCAACGTCAGCAGGAGGTGGCCGTCCCATGAAATCATCAAGACGCTCAATTCTGTCAGTGGTTCGCGATGAACAACCCCAGGCCGAGCATGCCACGCCGCAGACGCCAGCAGAACCGGCGGCAGCGCGCGCCGGTCGCGCCCCGGCGGAACCCACACCTTCCAAGGCGAAGGAGGCGCCCCGCATGGCTAAGAAACATATCGGGGGCTACTACCCGGTGAACGATCCCACGATTAAGGCTTTTCAAAAGCTGGGCATAGATTTGGATAAGGACCAGCAGGATATGCTTCATGAGGCCATGGCGGACTACATCGCCAAGCATCAGGCGGCGAATGCTTTTAGGTGAACCGTCCTTACGTCGTCTGACTTTTGATGAACTCCTCGATATCCTCTGCTGAAGCGCCCGATCGGCGCATGTGGTCGACCGTCGCCTGTATCTTTTCGGGTAGCGACGGAGAGGGGGACGCCGTTTCGATCTGACCCTTAAGCCGGGCCATGCGCCCGACCTTACTGCGGTTGCGCTCCTGCATCGCCTCGCGAAACTCATCGCCGGACTTCCGCCACCAGGCGAGCGTCACAGCTTGGATAGGCGCACGTGAG
The DNA here is from genome assembly GCA_030036985.1 of Bryobacteraceae bacterium. Classification (GTDB taxonomy): domain Bacteria; phylum Acidobacteriota; class Terriglobia; order Bryobacterales; family Bryobacteraceae; genus BOG-234. The sequence goes on along the minus strand of JASHSD010000702.1, from coordinate 2,983 downwards.
TGAATGCGCTCTAATTCGATCTGTAGGCTCATGTCGGAGAGCCCGTTGACTTCAAGCAGGGCAGGGGCCAACACCTTGCTCTGAAAATTGTCCCCCCGTGCGTACGTGCCGGGAGGAACGCCCAGAAGCTCGCGGAAGCGATCGATAGGGAAGGTCTCCACGCTGCGGTCCATATTCGCCCGTAGCTGCAGCAACTCGTACAGCGCGATGGCGTACTTGCTCGTCATTGAGCAGACGATCTCGGCTTTAATGCGTCCCCAGCGGCCGGAACTCTCCAATATCGGAGCGAGCTTGCGCGGGAGGCCATAGCGAAGTGTGGCGCGCTTCTCCAGCTCTTTGGCCGAAACGTCGAAGAAGTCGAAGAGGCCCGTGATAACCACGCGCTGCTCCCGGCCCTCCGAGCCATCGTCGCTTACGGCCACGTAGGCAACGTTGACCTTTACGGTCATTAAGCGGTTGAGACTGTCGCGCAGCCTGTCCGAACTCTCATGTTTGGAAAATGCCTGCCTTAGCGTGGCGAGCGGAATCTCCCATTCCGCGTTTTCTTCAATGAGCCTTCCACTGTCGTGCGCGTTTTGATAGAGCAGATTCAGAATGGCGCGATCGCTTGCCTCCAGCACATGCGTACCCGTCATCTCGATGAGCTCCCCCGGTTTGGGAAAGCCCGAAATATTGGTCTTCTGCTCGACGGTCCGACTGAGTGCAGCCATTGAGCAGGAATACACTACCCCTACATGAAGTCAAGTAGGGAAGGGGATGCATGCCCGTTTGGTAGGAAACAGCAATGGGCACCGATATGAATTGGACGATCACGCCGGTCATCCGCAAGCAGCAACTCAGCGTCGCCCCTTTGGTAGGAGACCGACTTTCTATCCCTGGCGTAAACCCGTCTGCCCATTTGGTAGGAGACCTCGGCGGAATCAAAGCCGGGCAGGTGGCTATGCCACATAAAATGAGCCTATGTCAATTGCTTTCGGGGTTCACTCGCCCGCTTGGTAGGAGATCTCTCCTGCAAGACCTATGGCCTTGCAGACGCACTTCCTGAATTAGAATCCACTTTCAAGCGCTTCCCTCTTCGCCGCCCACTTGGTAGGGAACCTATTGCCCAGCGGCAGGCGGGCCCGTTTTGTAGGAGATCCCCGCCCCATTAGTAGCAACTGCCCGCCCTTTTTGTAGGAGAAATACGCCCCTTTCGTAGGAAACGGCCAAGCTAACCACTTGGCCGCCAAAATTTTTTTATGTGGCGAATATGAAGTTAAAGAATTTGAATTTATACCTGTGGACAGATTCCTTCCAACCCTAAACCACCTTCCACTACTCAACTCCTCCACTGGAAGCTCAAGCCCATACCAGGGCTTTCGCTTCCCCTGAAAGGGTAGAGAACCCTTTCAGGACTATCCCTGTGAAACACGGCGGGGGGCGGAGAGGCGTCTATAGGTAGTTTGCAAGCATGCAGTAGTTGCATGACTCGTTTCATGCGTCTATCGTCCCGTAGCATCCGGCGGCAATGAAATGCCGCCACCGGCCCGAGGGAAAAGGGTAGGGGGTATATGGGCGATACCGCGGCCGCACTCCGCATGCTCGACGTTTTCACCAGCGTGGGCGCCACATCCTTCGTCGTTACCAAGACCGGGCTCGAGTGGAAGGACCATAAGCAGGTCAAATGGGGAAAGACCTACCGGGCGGAGGAGCTGCGCAAGCTCCTGCCGGCCATGGTGCGCACCGCGTCAGTGAAAAGGCCGATGGAAGTGCCCGGCCAGGGAACGGTAGAGGCAGGAGAGAATCTCATCATCCGGCCGGGCGGGCCGGGGGTTGCATTTGTGCAACTGGATGACCTGAATGCCGAGCAGCTGGACCGCGTCCGCCCTGCGGCGTTTATCATCCACGCCACCAGCCCCCGCAATTACCAGGCCTGGGTAGCCGTGTCGGGCGTGCCCGAAGGCAAGGAGCCCTTCAAGGACATCATGCGCCGGGTGCGCAAGGCCGTGGGCGGCAACGACAAGTCCGCCTCGCACGCCACCCGCGTCGCCGGCACGGAAAACTTCAAGCTCAAATACGCGCCGGCGTTTCCTACCGTGACCATCGTCGAAACCCATCCCGGCCGGATCATGACGGCCGAGCAGCTGGAGGGCATGGGGCTGTTGGCTCCGCCGGAGATAATTACCCCTCCCACGCAGAAATTCACCGACACATCGCTGAACCGGACGGGGAGGGAGCGGCAGTGGCCCAGCTATGAAATGTCGCTCGCAAAGGCTCCGCAGGGCCAAGACGGACCGGATCGCAGTCGGGCAGACTTCTGGTTCTCCTACCTCGCCTTGCAGCGTGGATGGAGCGCCGAAGAGACGGAGGCCAAACTCCTGGAGGAGAGCGAAAAGGCGCAGGAACGAATGAGGGGAGGGGACACCGGCTACGTCCACGTAACGGTGGCGAACGCCGCCGCTTGGCTGGAGCGCAGCCGACAAAAGACCCGCGCATGAAGAAACGCAAAGGCCAACCCGCCTTTACGCTCATCGAGCTTTCAAATCGCATTGCGCATGCCCACTTGACTGGCACGAGCCTAATGTCCTGCACATAGGGGCCGCGATGCACAGTGCGGGTGTCCTTCCGCGGCGGCTTCCGGAAGAACCTGACTGGCGCTAGCGGATGCGCCAGTCAGGAATTTCAAAGGCATCGCTACGCTATACTGCAATGCCCTGGAGTCTTCTGATTATGAGTTGTTGCGAGCCTGCTCTTCTCGGCGGGCGCGTTCCGCAGCTTGTGCACTCTCGTATGCATTCCGGGCATCGGAATTCCAAAGGTTGCTGTTATTGTCATGACCCTGGTTGTTGTTAATGTGGCTCTGAGCCAGGCTCCGGCCCTCATTCGCATCTTTAGGCTGATTGTTAGAGATAGATCCTCCTATCGGCTTAGGTTGATGTGAAACCCAGAGGAGAACTCTGGATCGACAATATACGGGACTTTACCGAAGAGGTACAAGTGCATG
>JASHSD010000701.1 GCA_030036985.1 Bryobacteraceae bacterium | reverse complement strand
CTTCAAACCGAAATCGACCGCTGTTGCGAGGAACAAAAACTCGCCGCCTGAAAACTTGACTCATTCACCTTGCAATCTCTTGGGTAAGGACTCTAGCGGGCTGTCCCACTTAACGTTTTACGGTAAGGCAAGCGCCGAGATGAGTCTCGGCGCGGCAGGCACGAGTGCTTGCGCCACAATGACGTCGGCGTTGTTGTCAATAATTAACCGGATATGATTCGGACACGCGACTTTAGTCGCGTCTTTAAATGCGGCGCCAAAAAACGCGACTGAAGTCGCGTGTCCGGTTGTTTCCCAGACGCCTACTCCAGCTATAAGCCAGAGCGTGTTCACGCTACGCGCAGAGTTTCGACGATCAGCGCGAGGGCTGAGGAAGGCCAGAAAACACGACATCGGGGTTTTCGAAGCGACGCGAACTGCTTGACTCCGGGAATACCCGGGATACAACTACGGCGTGACGGTAAACTGCGCCACCATGCCGCGGTCCATATGGTCGTTCACATGGCAGTGGAACAGCCAGATCCCCACGTTGGTGGGAACCATGTCCGCTACGGCCATCCCCATGGGACCCAGGCTCAGGGTATCGGTTCGCATCATGTTCGATATCACGGTCTGGCCGTGCCAATGGGGACTGTGAACGTCCTCTCCATTGGCGCTCGAAAGCAGGTACCAACGCACGCGTTCGCCTTTTTTCATCGTCAGCATCGGAAGGTTTCCATAGCTGAAGCCGTTCATGGTGTACATCATCGCCACCTGGTGAAAGTTCGGATCGCTCATCACCGCCATCGGCGTTTTCGCTCGCCTGACGAAGTTTTCAAGGAAATAGGCGCTCTCGCTTTCGTCGTAAACCGCGAAGGCCACAACGAATTCGCGATCGACATCCCTGGGTGTCCCGTCCGGCCTTGCGTATCCTTTGCGCGTGACGATGATCGGCCCGAACAGGCCGGTGTTGATGTCCCTGGATTCGTGAAAATGGGAATGATACATCCACACAATCGAGCTTGGGTCGTGTGGTCCGGGCCCCGCACTTTCGGGCACTGTCCAGGTGTAAGTGAAGGACTCGTGCGGACGAACGGCGTCCCCTGGCTTTTGCTCCGGCGTAAGACCATCCTTCAAATAATACGCGCCTTCAGAAGCCTTGTCGTAACTAAGCCCGTGCGGGTGCATTGTGCATAAAATGTTCGTATTGTTCCTGAAGACCACCTTTATCGTGTCGCCCACCTCTGCGCGAATCACCGGGCCGAGCATGCCGAGATGCTCCCATTCCGGCGGGCGCGGCTTCAACGTTCGAAAGGTCGCGTCCGTGTACTCACGGTAGACCGCTTTGCGATAGGTCTTCAAATTCACGTGCGGGAGACGGACAAGATCGTTGTCAACCATCGGGATGAGCGGGAGGGGATTGGGAGCGTAGTTCCACTCGACATTGTCCGCCGCGATGTAATAGGTGCGAACCTTGCCGGTCGAAGCGGACGCCGCGGGGTGGGCAGCATACAGTGCGGCTGTCATCGCCACCGGGAAAAACGCAATCGGGCCAATCCAACGGAGTTGTTTTCTCGACATTCGGAGACGTGGCGCGCTCGGCGCCTCTTTCAAAAGAAAATGGGAGCGAAGAGGCGTTTCCTTCGCTCCCTCAAATTGTACAAGAGTCTGTAACTACTTGCCAGGCATATGATTGACCGGCTTTGACCCGATCGATCTCGATTTTATCTCCTCCTCACGGAGGTCCGGAGTATCCGAGCAAGTGGGATTGCCGGTAGCGACATAAGTGACGATACCGTTCGCGATCAGGTTATAGCTGGGGCTCACCACGTTGACGCATGATGAGCAAGTTGAGCCATCGGGATAGATCCCCGATGTGCGCGGGGCTTTCAGGAGAGCCGCCAGATCCACCACAGCAACATAGCTGGGCGAACCTATGTCCCAATCCGCAAGCACACCGTACGCTTTGCCCGTGTTCGGACTGGTGTAAGCCGTAGTGGTATGAGGATCGTATCCGGCGCTGAACCCGCATCCATCCGGCGTCGGCGGCAATACCGCGGCCACATAGTCCACAATATTGGGAGTTCCCGAGCCTGATGTCGCGGGAAGAGAGAGCGCGGCAAATTGGTTTCCGCCGAACTCACCGGTGATTACACCCAGATGCGTGCTTCCAGGCGCTACCGCTATTCCATCGGTGGCGGCGGAGAATTCGCCAAACTCAGGAGCGGCCACAAATCGTTCAGGCGCCGTGTAGGTGGACCCCGTCACCGCTTTCTGACTAAGATCCATGATGTAGAAACCGGTCGGGTAGTCTTCATACGACGACAGAGCGATTTGCGTAGTGCAGTCCTCCGCCGCCGAGTCGAGCGTACCGCCCAGGTTGTCGCTGAGTTCCGCGACCGTTGAAGGGCCTGGGACACCGCTGCCGGAAACCTGAAATAGGTCGTAATATCCCTGCTCATCGGGAGACAATACGAGGTCGCGGAACGGATCCCACAAAATGTCCTCAGAAGTACGATTAGTCATCGGAACCGGTGTGCCCAGTGTGTTGGTTGCCAGATCCAGAAACTGCAGCGCGCTCTCGCCGGCCGCGGCGGAATACCCGATTCCGATTACAGCCTGGCCCTGAGTGCCCGCCGCTTCGTTGACGGCCACCGTGCAGTTTTCGCAATCGCCGCCTGAGAAGCCCGTATACGTGGTAGCGCCTGAGGTAAGCGTATTCGTCAAGGTGGAACCCTTTACCAGGTAGACGTCTGTGTAGTTATCGATACAGACCGTTTCTCCGGTAATGGAATTCGACGAACACGAGTTCACCGGAAAAGGCGTAGTCACCGTCGCCGGCGAGCCGCCGCCTTCGACGGGAACTACCTGAACGCCGACGTTACCTCCGTCCCAGTACCCATTCGGTACGTAGGCGGTAACCGGAGTGACGGGCGCAGCCGTGGGGTTGTAGGACAGGATACCCATAGAACTGCCGGGATTGCACGATGCCAGTACGGCGCTGGTATGGGTGACTTGTAATGCCGAACAACTGGTTCCGCTGCTGAACGCCTCGTCGGTGGTTGAGCCGCTTATGCTGACGTAATAGGTGCCGGCGG
>JASHSD010000700.1 GCA_030036985.1 Bryobacteraceae bacterium | reverse complement strand
GCCTGTTGATGGCGAACGACCCGCGAACGCTGGTCTCGCTGGCCGCATCGGGCGGGATGATCGGCAGTCGCGCCATCGAAGTGGCGACCGCGGCCGATAATCAGCCCCTCACGATGCAGGCTCTGCGCGCGCGTTCGCGTTCCCTGCCGCCGGTCTGGCTCAGCGCGTATTCCGCGCTCACGGGAGTTTATTTCGACGATCGTGCGGCTTCGGTCAGCCAGGCATTCCTCACGCTGCTGCATCCGGGCACGATCGGCGAGCGGCTGGCCGCAAAGCCGAATCGCGATCAGTCGCTGGTCGGTTCGGTCTGGTTTTACTATGGCGCTCGATACGGCGAGTACCTCGATCGGCTGGGAAATGCGGGCGCGGCGGATTACCTGCCGGCGTCGCTCGAATTGGCGCCGGGCAATCCCGAAGCTTACATGAACCTTGCCGCATTCTATGCGGAACGCAGCCAGTCCGCGAAGGCCATCGAAGAGTATCGCGCGGTTCTGGATCTCGAGCCGGATTACGGCGAAGCCGACAACGGCATCGCGCAGGTTCTTATGAAAGAGGGCAGGCGGGCGGACGCCATCGCGCAGTGGCGCGACGCGTTGGCCGCCTTCGAGCGCGAACAGGGCCGCGGCGTGCGCGTGCGCAATTCGTTCTGGACGCACGTCGGCGCGACCATCGATGCGATCGGACACGCCGACGCACTCCCCGATTTGCGCGACAACATTCACCATCTCCTCGCGGACTATGTTCACCGCAACGGCGAATATCGTTTGAGTGAGCTGCTGCGGCCCGCTCTGCAGGCATCGCTCCAGGCGAATATCGGTTTCGATTGGCTGATGGACGTGATGGGGCAGGATGACTGGCTCAACGATCTTCGGGGCGCGAACCCGCAACAGCGCGAACAGCTGGCGCGATTCCGGCTCGCCTTCACGCTGCGCCAGGCCGGTCTGGCCAATGGTGACGAGAGAGTACGGCTTGAAATTCAGGCGGCCGGCGAGCGCGCGTCGCTGATCAATCTTCTGATCAATGACGGCAACGTCTCGGGGGCTTCGGCGGAATGGAATCAGTTCAGCACAGCCGATCGGGATCGCGATCGGATGATGCTCGCGATGGTCGAAATTCGGCTCGCCGCAGCGACGGGAACAATCGATGCGCTGATCGCACGCTATCGATCCGATCCGAAGCACGCGCCGCAATACTACGACCTGCTGCGGGCCGGCGCGACACTGCGGCGCGACGGTCGCGTGCCCGCGGCGCTCTCGCTGCTCGAATTCACATACCAGCGGGAGCTCGACAATCAGCGCCTGGATATGGCGAATTTCCTCGGTCTGGCGAAAGTGCTGCTGGAGCGCGGCGACGTGAATCGGGCCGTCGCTACGCTTCGCCGAATGACGCTGGTGACGGACACGCCGTTTGCAGGCTACGTTCCCGCCGGCGATGTTCTGGTGCAATTCAAGCGCAACCGCGAGGCTGCGGAATTTCTGACCAAAGCTGTGCAGGCGACGCCTTGGGATGCGGAAGCGAAGCTGAAGCTGGCGCGCGTCGAAGAAGCCGCCGAACGCACGAGGCTCGCGCGCAGCGTCATCGCCGATTCCGGAGCCGATTACGCGACGCGAGCGGATGCGGCGCGACTGATCGCTCCGGCGGGCGCCCCCGTGGCCGGCGAACTGGCGTTGCTGGCGTCGGGCGACAAGAATGCCGCGTCTGCACGGAAACCGTTTTATGTGGAATCGCGTTTGATCGCGGCTTCGGCGGTGAACAATCCGACATTGCGTCCCAGTCTGCTGCGCGAGGCGCTGGCGATCGCGCCGGACGATCAACGGGTGCGCCTGGCGCTGGTCCGCGCGGCTCTCGATGCGAACCGCGACAGCCTCGCGTTTGCGACGTATGACCTTGTGTCGAGGGCGGGCGACCTTCCGTTGCTCGAAGCGCTGGCGACGGCTGCGGAGCGCGAGAAGGAAATCCAGCGGGCGCTCGACTACATTGCGAGCGGATTCAGCCTCGACATCAGTGCGCAGGATCGACAACGGCTGCAACAGAAGCGCGAGGCGCTCATGACGGAACGACAGCGCGAAACTGCGAACGCGCAGCGCCAGCCGCTGATTTCGGACAAAGTGGAACAAGCGCGGATCGTGCGGCCGAGGATCGCGGGGGTGGCGCGATGAAGAAGATATTCGCGGTCGTGGTTGCATGTTTGAGCGTGGCCACAGTTGCATGGGTTCAGATCACGGCGCCCGCGCCGCGTCCTCTGGCCGAACTGACGCCGGGCGGTGCGCTGATCTACGTTGAGGCGAAGGATTTTCATTCGCTGCTCAGCGAATGGAATCAATCGGGCGTGAAGCAGGCTTGGCTCGCCAGTGCGAACTACCAGGTCTTCACCAATTCAAACCTGCTGCAGAAGCTTCAGGGTCTCTACCAGGAATACGGCGGCGTCGCGGGGTTCCTGCCGGGATTGCCGGGAACGCTCGAAATCGCGGGACGCGAATCGTCTCTCGCGCTCTACGATCTGCGCGAACAGCACTTCGTTTACATCACGCGCATCGCCGAATCCGAACTGACGAAGAGTCAGCTCTGGCGGCTGCGCGAGAAGTTCGGCGAGCGGCAGGCATCCGGCGCAACTTTCTATATGAAGCGCGACGATGCCTCGCACCGCACCGTCGCCTTCGCTTTTACCCGCGGCTATCTGGTGCTCGCAACGCGCGACGATCTGATGGCGCGAACGCTTGCCCTGATTGCCGGCGGCCGCGATGGCAACCTCAGCTCCGAGCCCTGGTTCGCCGATGCGCGTGCCCAGGCCGGCGCGCCCGGAGAATTGCGGATGGCTTTGAATCTGCAGCAGCTGTTCGACAACGTCAGCTTCCGCTCGTATTGGATTCAGCGCAACGCGTCCGAACTGCGTCCGTTTCGCGCGGAGATAGCCGATGTTAAGCGCACGCAGAACCGCATCGAGGAGAACCGCGTCTTCGTGCGTCTGCCGGAGCAGACCATCGCGCCGCCGTCCGCCGATGCGTTGCAGTCGGTGGCCGCACTGCGCGCGCTGACGTCCGCGCAGGGTGTGCTTGCGCGAGCGTGGGCGTCGCCATCGGCGGACCAGATCGCGACATTGATCGAGAGCAAGCTGCTCGCGCCGGCGTCATTGGAAAGATACGGCAATCAGTATGCTCCGCCCGAAGTTTCAACGGACGAAGCCGCGGGGTCGGAGCAGGATCTGGAGACCCGCATCGACGAAGCGCCATTGCCCACCGATGTTTCGGGCGGCCTGAATGCCGCCGCGCTGCGAAACCTGGTCGCGCAGGCCGCGCCCAATGCGATGCTGCATATCCAATCAAGCGCGGCGACCGAGCGGTTCGTGCATACGCCGTCGGTGATCGTGCTCGCGACCGCGGGCGACTGGGATGCGGCGCGCGTGCGGGAAGCTCTGTCCATGACGGTTGAAACGCTGTGGACGACGGCGCGGCTCGGCGTCGGCTGGCGGCAGGGCTCGGCGGGATCGCACATGGTCGAGCAGCTTGACGGTCTGGCGCCGCTGCAATTCTCGATTCAGGGCGGGATGCTGTTCATCGCCAACGACGCCGGTTTGTTGGCGGGAGTGCTGGATCGTGTCGGGAGCGCGCCGGTTGCGGTGGGCGCGTCGTATGCCGCGGAGTTCCACCATGCGGCTGCGAGGCAGGATTACATGCGGATCATGCAGGCGCTCGATTTCGGCGCGCGGTCGCAGTCGTTTTTCTTCAATCCGCAGGGCGACCGCACCCCGCCGTTTTTCTCCGGGAATCTCGCGAGTCTGAGCGACGTTTTTCGTTTCGTTCAGAGCGTAGCGATCACGCACGTGGATCTGCCGACGGCGCAGCGCCAAACAGTCGTATATCAATAGGCTGAAACAGCATCGGCATTACAGCCGGGGGGATCTGGTTCAGACCTGTCGAGCCCGCTATGCCTGCGGGAGGGGCGCCGAAGGAGACATCTTGCACGCCTCCTATTCATGCGCACATGTCAGAAGCGCATGCCGCCGGTGCACATCAGCACCTCGCCGGTGATGAAATCGCTCATCGGCGAACAGAAGAACAGCACCGCGCCGGCCGCTTCATCCACCGTGCCCGCGCGCCCCAGAGCACTGGACGAGATGACCTTCTCCAGCATCGCCGGCTGCACGCCGACCCGGATCTCATGCCCTTTCACGTCGATCTTCGATTCGGGCGTGAGCGGCTGGATCAGCCGCGTCTCGATCAGACCGAATCCCACGGCGTTGACGTTCACGTTGTAACGCCCCCACTCCTTCGCCATCGTTCGGGTGAGCCCGATCACCGCGGCCTTGCCCGATGAATAACCCGCTTGTCCGGCGCCGCCGTCCGTGGCCGAAATCGAAGTAATGTTGACGACCTTCCGGTGCACCCTCCGGCCTTCGGCCGCCTCGCGTTTGGCCGTTTCGCGAATGAAGGGCGCGGCGGAGCGGAGGATGCGGAACGGCGCGACTACATGGATATCGAGCATGGCCTGGAACTGCTCGTCAGAGGTTTTCTGGATGATGTTGTCCCACGTGTAGCCGGCGTTATTGACGATGATGTCGAGCCCGCCGAGTTCTTCGATCGCGCGGTTCACCAGTTGTCCCGGGAATGCGGGATCGGTGAGATCGCCGGCCAGCGCGCGCGAACCCGCAATCGCCGTGCGCGTTTCCTCAAGCGGGCCGGCGTCCAGATCGTTGAGCATCACCGACGCGCCCGCCGCCCCGAGTTGCTCGGCGATGGCGCGGCCGATGCCCCGGCCGGCGCCGGTCACCAATGCGGCTTTGGATTTCAGCGAGAACATAGAGCGTCAGGGCGTAATAATCGCAATGGTCACTCGCCGACGGCTCGGATCGGAGATGCCGTCGCCCGGTTCCGCGTCGGCTTTCCACTCGACGCTTACGTTGGCAACGCCGAGGCCGCGAAGGATCTCCGCGACATTCTGCGCGCGTTTTTCGGCGAGACCGGGCTTCTCGACGAGATGTTGTCCGTTCGACAGGACGCTGGTGGCCTCGTAGCCCGATACCTTTGTGGCGCGGGCATGAATCCCCTTCGCAAAATTCGCCGCTTGTGTCACTTCGCCTATGCCGGCCTGATCGAGGCGGTCGTCATTAAACGCATAGAGGACCGTGTAATTGCCCGCGGCTGACAACACAGAACCCACGTAACCGACGGGCGGCGGAGCTACGATATCCGGCTCCGCGGGCAGCAGCGTGTCGCAGGCCAGGTTGATTTCCTTCAGCACCGAAATCGAAACCGGCTTCAGCGGGATGCCGCCGCAGACGCGCGGACCCGGCGCGACAGTGCCTTCGACCAGCACCTGATGCTTCAGTTCCGGTGCGTGAAAATCGGCTGGCGCGCCTTGCTGCGTTCCCAGAAAATAGGTTTCGCCGTGGTACTCGGCCAAGTAACAAGGGACCGTTTTCGTGTCGCGGACAATCGGGCACGCCACGAAACTCTTCTGCTGGGCGAACAGCGCCATCGGTCCCGCGGCCAGCACGCCCAGCCAGAACCATAACCGGACGTCAGGACGTTTCACCAAATAACCAATCCGTTTACGAACAACCGCTTGCTTGCGCGCGCGGCTCGGAACGAGCTTCTGAGCCACGACCGCAAGGGAGTGGTCGAACTGGTTATTCTGCGACAGGTGCTTAAA
>JASHSD010000699.1 GCA_030036985.1 Bryobacteraceae bacterium | reverse complement strand
GGCGAGAGCACTACGACATCCTTTGCTCGATTCGTGTCCGCCGGATTCGATTCGCCTGACGCCGGTGCGGCGCCCCCCGTTTGTCGGCTGCCGCAGGCGAGAAGCGGCAGACACGCAACCAGGAGAAATCGTTTTGCTGAACGGCTCATTGATCGATACCCTCCGCCGCCTCCAGGCGGACAATGCTTTGTCTGTAATCGACGATTCCTCTCGCCCATATCAGATCCGCGTCCAGACGAGCGCGCTCCGCGTCAAGCAGGCGCAACAGGTCCACGCCTCCGGCGGCGTATGCGGCATTCGCAATGGCGGAAATGTCCGCGGCGTGCGTTCGCAGCGCAGCCAGAGCGTTATCCACTTCGTTGCGCCGCAATTGGTATTCGTCCAGAGCGCCGGCATAATCGGCGCGCGCCTGAGCCTCGGCTTCAGCCAATAGCTGCTCCTGTCGCCGCACCTCCGCCTCCGCCGCGAGCCGATTCCCCTGATTCCGGTCGGCAACCGGCAGAGTAATGCGGAACGTCACGATGGCCGTGTTCACGCCGTTTATGGTGTCTGGCAGCTCCGTCCGTTTGTAACCCGCCAAGAGATTCATATCGGGGCGGGCGTTTACGTCCTGTAGCCGCGCATTGGCCCTTGCCTGTTCCACCGCCGCCCTGATCTCTGCGCGATTCGCCAAAGCCTGATCGAGGCCCAGTGGCGTGACGCCATCGGCAGGCGCAAACGGCTCGGTCAGCGTCACGGCGGTTAAACCGCTCTGGCCCAGTTGACGAAGGAGTTCGGCTCGGTCGCGCCCTGCTTCAATTACCGCCGCCTGAGCGATCTGCAGGCGTTCGGCTTCCAGCCGCACGCGCAGCAGATCCTGTTCGGCGATCGCCCCTTGGCTGAATTGGGCAGCGTTATAATCGATGATCTTCCGGAAATTGTCGATCGTGGATTTGAGAATGTCGAGGATCTCCTGCGATCCGCGAGCCGCCCAATACGCGATCTTCACCCGCAGGACGATCTCCCTCCGGGCAAGATTCAGGTCCGCTTCGGCCCGGTTCACGCCCTGCACGCCACGGCGATCCGCTGCTTGCGCTTGCCCAGCACATCAAGCGATTCGCTGATCATGGCCAGCGTGTCGACATCCCGTGTATAGGTCTGGCCGGGCTGCAGATTTTCGTTCTGAAACTGAAACTCCGGATTGGGCAGCAGTTTCGCCTGTTTTTCGAGGCCTTCCGCCACTGTCACCCGCTCTGCCTACGCCTTCAACGCGGGGCGAGTTTGAAGCACCCTCTCGACCGCCTCACGCAGGCTCAGCGTGGCCTGCCCTCTGCATAAGCCGACGTTCAGAAAAATCAAACAAACAACGATCGGATAATTAAGGGTCTTCGGCGGAATTTGTGGGCAACTTTCGGCCGTCGGATCGATCACGGGCCGAAAGACGCAGCGGATCGAGTCGTGCGACGCATAACGGAAACGATCACCAGCGACTGCTCGGAACGCCCATTTGACAGGAGCTCCGATGCAAACGACCCATGAGAAGCACGGGGGGCAGTAGGGAGATAAATCGCAGTAGGGAGATAAATCAATGAATGCTTCAGCGGCGAGGCGATGGGCCGGGCCGAGAAAAAACTCACCCAGAAACAGCGAGCGGCAGCGGCACCGCGTGATGTCGCTGAAACCACTGGTGACAGCGGCTGCCGAGCATGTTGCGGCGGTGGGTCTGAGCCAAAATACCCACAGATTTCCCGGACGAGGCATAAATGTGCCTCCGCACACGACTCCTTCCTGAAACTAATAAAAGAATCAGCCCCGAGCGCGGACGCACCCCGGCTCAGGACACACTTGGAGTGGGTTCAGGGAAGAATCGGACAGGAGGAGATCGTGGCGGAAAAAGGTCGCGGAGCGGCGGGTCGTGGCCGCGCTCCTCGACCGTAATGACCGGATCGGTGGTTTCGGTCAGCGTGACCGGTATGACGGGACCGCGCGATGGGGCAGAAGGCGCCCACGCCGTCGGCACGACGGGGTTGAAGATATCAAGCTGCCACGCGGAACCGTGATCGTCGTCCAAGTCGTCAAGTCCGCGTCCGTCATGCGCCGGATGCGGCGCGTGCATTTCGAAAAAATGGACGTGGACGATGGCTGAGCCGTCGGAATTCGCCCCGGCCGGATGAACGTGCTCGAATGGCGCCAACGCAAAGGCCAGCAGCAGCGTGAACAATGTCTGCGTCGCGGCCAGTCGGCGCGTCCATGCTGGGGCGGAGTGAATCAAAGATCTGAAACTACCACAGGACAGCCGGCTGTGGGAGCTCGATGCAGCCGGATCGCGTCAGGGTCGGTCACAAACGTCAAATGCGCCGCAATGTGCGCAGGCGCGTTCGATCACTGTGCATTGCCATGGAACCCCAAGTGAGGTCAAATCGTTGTCATTGACCGGGTGTGACCTGAACAGCTCAAAGCCGTGCGACTCTCCGGGATGCCTGCTTCGCCCCGGAACGGTGGCACAGCGCGGCTTCGCCGCAAATAATTGATGGCGTTTCCTGTAAAGTATTTCCGTTGACTTTGACCAGGCTGACGAAAACACCGGACGGGAGAACGCCCTGCAGCAGCTTATCGGGGAATACAAGGACGAAATCGCAGGGGTAGTGAGCGGCTTTGACCGGCTGGTCTTCCGCGGATCGCTGCGCAGGCTGAACGACGGCTTTTGGGACCGGCAGCTTTCGGCGATGGTGGCGCGGGGGATGGAGGAGTACCTGTGGCAGAACCGGATTCTGTTCAAAGACTACGCCGCGCACGTGAAGCGCATCAGTGAACGGCTGAAACAGGAGTCGTTGCGGCGATTCGCCGAACAAAAGCGGCCCATTATCTTCCTGCTGCGCTCGGCCGCGGCGAATAAAGAACAACTGGCGCGGCGGGGTGGCCGGGGAGCAGGGTATCGCAAGCGGCCTGGTATGCGCCATCAGCAGTCTGGAGCCGAGTCCCACGTTTGAACATCGGGCCACGCACATCATTCGCCGGGAGCGGCCTGTCACGTTCT
>JASHSD010000698.1 GCA_030036985.1 Bryobacteraceae bacterium | reverse complement strand
AATTTATTTTTGGAGATTGTGAATCGGGGGCGGCAGCCAAAAAAACACAGGCTGAAGCCTGTGCCACCGTTCTGTCTCAAAAATAGTGAAGCCCACCGAAAAGGTGGGCTTCCGCTCACCACGCCGAAGCGGGTGAATTCGAGGGAGAATCATTTTCGACGGCTTCGCAACCGCCAAAAACTTGGTGATTGCATCTTAAATTCTTGGCCGCCCTGCGTCAAGTGAAAATCCGAAGTAAGTTTTCCACAATTTAACCAAATGATTCGCCGTGGCTTACAAACCCTGTTGATTTCTCTTGACAAACGCCCGATTCGGGTGTTGAAGCTCCGGCAGGCGGTCTGTAACCCCGTAATCGGCACGATCCAATGAAGTTACCGGCCGTTCGGCTCACGGACGGCCCGAAAGGTGGAGCGAAATCATACTGTCGCCGTCACCGGACGCGCCCGCGCGGCGGAACAGAATCCGAATACCGCCGACTACCAGCCCGGACAGAACACAAAAACCGGCCAGCACAAGGCACAGGATAAAAATGTTCAGGAAGAGGTTGGCCGGGTTGTCCTTCAGCGTCGGAACATGTTCCGGTACAGTAATTTGCGCCTGAAACTTCACCTGAGACAAGAGCCGTTCGGCCTCGTCGGCATTCACGGGATCCAGCGCCACGGCGATGAGCGGCCCGGTTCGTTTGACCATCGCCTTCGGGATCGCCTGGAAGTGGGCTAGGCGGTCACGCGCCATCTCCATCGTGGGATAGCTGAATACGGCGACCGTGGTTTCCTTGCCGGGTTTCCCGTACTTCGCCAGTTCGGCCTCGGCGTTGAAATGGAAAGCCGCAGTGCTGGGCGATATCGACGGCGCAAACTTCGCCAAGCTGTCGGGGCCAGTGATGTATCGCTGGGAATCCGGGATGGGATCGGCGGGCAGGTATTTCGCCAAATCTGGCCACGGCGATTGGTCGTATTCAGGAACGGTTCCGACGATATGATTCAGCTCTTCAGGTTTTGGCTGATAAGCATTGAAAATAAAAAGGTAGTTTCCGACGGCTACGACTTCTTCTTTGGCGTCCGCAGCGCCCAAGCCGGTGACTGATATGGGGTTCGCATCCGCTGGCTTGGCCGCTTCGAATGCCGCGTAAGCGCCAGTTCCATCGGCGAACCGATAGGCCGAGACACCGAACTTCCTGGCGCCAGCGGTGTATTCAGTGGTTTCGGAATCCTGCAGGCCGTACTCGTGCCAGACTTTCTGATCCGGCACGGCGGCGGGCGTGGCGGGGCCTTTCTTCCAATCGCCGATGGTGTCGGGAAGCATCGCGGCGATCGCCAGCGCCGGTAAGGCCAAGAAAAACAGTACTATGCGCCGTGACACTTCTTGTATTTCTTTCCACTTCCGCAGGGGCAGGGATCGTTGCGGCCCACCTTCGGCCCGCCGTTCGTCACGGTCTTGTTAGCAGTTGTTGCGGAGCTTGCTGCGCCCGCGAACTGCAGCTCCTTCAGCTCCCGCTCGTGCTGCTTCTGGATGCCGCGCGTCATGTCCTGCACGGCGCTCTGGGCCGCAAGCTTCTGCTGCTCTTCGAGCGCCCGCTTGGCTTCAATTTTCTTGCGCTCTTCTTCCTCTTCGTCCTCTTCGTACTCGGAATCTTCGTTGGCGAAGGGCAGCGAACCAGGACTTTGTTCGAACCGCAGGAAGTAGAGATAACGAACCGTTTCGTCTTCGATCCGGTCCATCATGTCCGCAAACAGCGTGTAGGATTCCTTCTTGTACTCAACGAGAGGGTCCTTCTGGCCGTAACCGCGCAGCCCGATGCCCTCTTTCAGGTGGTCCATCGAGAGCAGGTGGTCTTTCCACTGATCATCGATGACGTGGAGCATGATGTTGCGCTCCGCCTCGCGCATCAGCGAAGCGCCCACCAGATTTTCCTTCGCCTGGTAGGCCGCCTGCGCCCGTTCGAACAACTCGGCTTCGACCTGATCGCCGTTCAATCCGGCCAGATCGGAGGGGTTGACGCGCACGCCGAACTGGGTGAGCATATCCGTCTGCACGCCGGCCAGATCGTAGTTGTCCGAGTGGACGCTGGTGGGGCAGCGGGCATCCCCGATGCCGCCGACCACGCCCCTGGTCATTTCGAGCACGCGCTCTTTCTGATCCACGCCTTCGAGCAGAGCCCGCCGCATGGCATACACGGCCTGGCGCTGCTTGTTCATCACGTCGTCGTATTCGAGCAGGTGTTTGCGCGATTCGAAGTTCTGCGCCTCGACAGCCTTCTGCGCGGCCGCGATCCGCTTGGTGATCAGTTTGGATTCGATCGGAACGTCTTCTTCCATGCCCAGACGCAGCATGAGGTTCTGCATCCGGTCGCCACCGAAGATACGCAGAAGATCGTCCTGCAGGGAGAGAAAGAAGCGGGAACTGCCGGGGTCGCCCTGGCGGCCGGCGCGGCCGCGAAGCTGGTTGTCGATGCGCCGCGAATCGTGGCGTTCGGTGCCGACGATATGCAGCCCGCCCAATGCGACCACTTCGTCGTGCTCGACCGCGCACTGGGCTTTGACTTCGGCCAGGACTCGCTCCCAGTCGGCTTTGAACTCCTCGCGGTCGGGATCTTTGCCCTGCTTGCGCATCACGTCCTGCGCCATGGCGTCCGGATTGCCGCCGAGCAGAATATCGGTGCCGCGGCCGGCCATGTTGGTGGAAACCGTGACCGAACCCTTGCGCCCCGCCTGGGCCACGATGTGGGCCTCGCGTTCGTGGTTCTTGGCGTTCAGGACTTCGTGCCTGACCCCCTGTTTCTTCAACAGGGCGGCGAGCCGCTCCGATTTCTCGACGGAGATGGTTCCGACCAGCACCGGCTGGCCGCGTTCCTGAAACGCCCGGATCTCCTTCGCCGCATTGCGGAACTTCTCTTCTTCCGTGCGGTAGACGATGTCCTGATTTTCGATGCGAATCAGGGGCCGGTTGGTCGGGATGACGGTGACTTCAAGTTTGTAGATTTTTTCGAACTCCGCCGCTTCGGTTTCGGCTGTACCGGTCATGCCGGAGAGCTTCTTGTACATGCGGAAGTAGTTCTGGAAGGTTATAGTCGCAAGTGTTTGATTTTCCCGCTCAATCTTGACGCCTTCCTTGGCCTCGACCGCCTGGTGCAGACCGTCGCTCCAGCGCCGGCCGGGCATCAGACGGCCGGTGAATTCGTCGACGATGATGACCTCGCCGTCCTTGACGACGTAGTCCTTGTCCTTCTGGAAAATCGCGTGGGCCTTCAACGACTGCTGGATGTGATGGTTCCACTCGACGTTCTGCGGCTCATACATGTTGCCGATGCCGAGCAGTTTCTCGACATGCAGCACGCCTTCCTCGGTGAGGGCAGCCGAGCGGTGCTTCTCGTCGACGGTGAAATCGCCGGTGGTGTATGTTTCGCCGGGCTCCTTGCCTTCGATGACCTCGCCGCGCTGCAGGTGAGGAATAACTTTGTTTGATTTGTAGTACTTGTCGGTGGATTCTTCACTTGGACCGGAAATGATCAGCGGCGTCCTGGCTTCGTCGATCAGGATGGAATCGACTTCGTCGACGATGGCGAAGTTGTGCCCGCGCTGCACGCAGTTCTGCAGGTTGAACTTCATGTTGTCGCGCAGGTAATCGAAGCCGAATTCGTTGTTGGTGCCGTAGGTGATGTCGCAGCCGTAGTTTTCCTGGCGTTCCTGATCGCTGAGATCGTGGACGATGATGCCCACCCGAAGGCCGAGGAAGCGGTGGATGCGTCCCATCCATTCGGAGTCGCGTTTGGCCAGGTAATCGTTGACCGTGATGATGTGAACGCCTTTGCCTTCCAGCGCGTTGAGATAGGAGGGCGCGGTCGCAACCAGCGTTTTACCTTCGCCGGTTTTCATTTCGGCGATGCGGCCTTTGTGCAGAACCATGCCGCCGATCAACTGCACGTCGAAGTGCCGCATGTTCAGCACGCGCCGGCCGGTTTCGCGAACCACGGCGAAGGCTTCGATCAGCAGATCGTCGAGCGAAGCGCCGCGGGCGAGACGTTCTTTGAATTCGATGGTTTTGGCCGCCAGATCGATATCCGAGAGCTGCTGCAGCGAGGGCTCAAGATCGTTGATGGCGGCGATGACCGGGCGCATCGCCTTGACCTGGCGGTCATTCCGGGTGCCGAAGACTTTGGCTAATGCTACGTCGAGCATAGAGATATTCGACTTTATTTTAACGCGCGGCGGAGGGCGACTATTGAAATAGACGCAGGGGCGGAGGTGGTTGTTCCGTTGGGGGAAGCGCCCGAGGATGAGCGGTGGATTGCGGTCAGCTTGCGCTCTTTCGCCTGGCCTGGCGGGGCCTGCGCGTGCGCGAATATCCATCGCAGCTTTCAGCCCGGCAGTCCAATCCCGCGGAGATTGACGAAGGTTTTCGTTGACAATGACGAAGCCATTCGTCACAATCGAACCATGGCGCTCAAACAACCTCGGCCAACCGAAGGAGAACTTGCCATCCTGCGCGTCCTCTGGGAGGCCGGACCCCGCTCCGTCCGCGATATCCAACGCATCCTGAATGAATCGAAGCCAACCGGATACACCACCGTCCTCAAGCTCCTCCAGATCATGACCGAGAAAGGGCTGGTGGACCGCGATGAGAGCGTGCGGCCGCAGATCTATCGCGCCCGCTATACACAGGAAAGAACGCAACGGCAACTGCTGCAGGATCTGCTCCAGAAGGCATTCGGCGGATCGGTGAGAACGCTGGTCATGCAGGCCCTGTCAGCCGGGAAGACATCGCCGAGGGAACTCGAGGAAATCGAGAAACTACTGGATCGCATGGAAGGAGAAAGGAAATGAACGCGATCGAACAAGCCGTGACCATCGCCCTGATTCATTTCGTTTGGCAGGGAGCCGGCATCGCAGCGGCGCTTTGGGCAGCGCTCCTGCTATTGCGGAATCGTTCAGCCAACTCTCGCTACATTGCCGCCACAATTGGACTCGCGGCGCTCGCCGCTGCGCCATTGATCACCGCGTGGCGCGTCTGGTCACGACCCACGACGGCCTATTCCGCCGCGATCACTGAACTCCCAATTCGGATACAATCCTTCGCTGCGGGCGGTCATGGCCATGTGCTCTCCTACCGGGTGTTGCAGGCATGGGCGCTGGGCGTTCTTCTTTTTTCGCTGCGCCTGGTCCGGAGTTCGGTCGAAGTCTATCGGTTACGCCACACGGGAGAACCAGCCGAATCCGTGGTGATCCGGGCTGCAGCAAATCTGGCCGAGCGGATGGGCCTCAAGCGAGCCGCGCGTGTGCTGGTCTCACCTCTCGCTGAGGTTCCGAGTGTCGTCGGATGGCTCCGCCCGGTGATCCTGCTGCCTCTGGCCAGCGTGACGGGGCTGAGCCCCGACCAGCTCGAAACGGTCCTCGCGTACGAAATCGCGCACATCCGCCGTTACGATTACCTCGTCAATCTTTTGCAGACTGTGGTCGAAACTCTGCTCTTTTACCACCCGGCGGTCTGGTGGACCTCGGCGCGCATCCGCCACGAGCGCGAGCTCTGCTGCGACGACATGGTGGTTCGCTCCTGTGGCGACGCGCTCTGCTATGCGCGGGCGCTGACCAGACTCGAGCGATTGCGCGGCGTGCCGCGGACGCTCGCGCTCGCGTCCACCGATGGCCCGCTGTCAAAGAGAATCCGCCGTCTGCTGGGCGAGGCTCCGACAGAACGATTCGGGCCTACACGGTTGTTCGGGATACTTGCGCTTTCGCTCGCGACGGTTTGTGTGGTCCTGAGCTTGGGCTGGACACGCGCGCGGGCGCAGGACCTGCCTGCGACGCCGGGTTTGGATGGGCTCACGACTATTTCGGGGGCCAAGCCAATCCGGCAGAGTCCTGACACGCCCGGCGACCGGGCAATCCAATATAGAGGAATCCGTTACAGTCCGGACATGCTCAGCGACCAGGTTCGCGACAGTGTCTCAGCGGAAATCACCATCGACGAGAAGGGCAGCGTGAGCGATGCCCACATACTGGACGGACCGGCGCAACTGCGGAAGCCGGTGCTGATGGCCGTTCTGGGTTGGCGGTTCGGGCCGGCGGATGCCGGGACGACCCGCGTCGTCACGATTACGTTCCCCACAGCGCCTGTCGCAGCGGTGGCGCGGAAGCAGGAACAGCAGGTGGTTCTCACCTTTGTGCGGGACGAACTCGCCGAAGCCGGGCAGCAGGTGGCATCGGCGCCGACCACCGAGGCTGCCCGCAGGGCTCAGGCAAGGTTGTCCGAACTGAGGGAGAAGCTCGATCTCGCCCAAGCCAGCGACTTGTTAACCACAAACCACCCGACCTTGGCCCGTATAGAAATCGACGGCGTCTCTGATGCTTCGGAGATACAAAACTCTCTCCCGATAAAGGAGGGTGATGCGCTTACGCCCGAAACATACTCGGAGATAACGCGGTTCGTCAGCAGCCGGATCGCAGGCCCGGTTGAAGTCAGCCTCACCTCGCCGGATAACGGGAAAACCGCGGTGCTTCACATCCGGCGTGTTCAATAACCATGGTGTCAGTTTGGTCTGGGGCCGGATTGGCGTATGAATTCGCCGATGCCGCTCACAAGCTTGTCAATGCGGGCATCGATCTCCCGCGCCCGAGCCTCGGCGTCCAGCCTGGTGGCCCTGTTCTCATGGATGGTCTGCTGCAACAGGTCGTTGGTCTCGCGCAGACGCTGATCGGTCTCGCGCAGACGCCGATCCGTATCCCGAAACTGCTCCTGGGTCTTGATCTGTGCGTCCACAAGAGTCACCATTGCCTTGTCCAACTCCTCCTGATTGGCTGTAACCCGATCGAGCACTCCGAGGACGTGCTGCATCTGTTCGTCTAACTTGTCCACCCGCTTTTCCAACGAAGCCATGGCAGTCCCAGTATAGCCGGGCTTTGGAGGAACTGCCCTTCCGGGCGCCCGTGTTGTTGCGGTTACGCGGCTGTTTTTTCCTCCACTGGAATGTCTTCGGACACTGCTATGCTCCTTTTCGGGCGTCAGGCAGCGCCACATCGCGCAACAAGTACTCTTTGGATTGGAATCAACCCGAAATCGGGATGTAACCGCTGTATGGCGCGCTTATTTCAGCATGCCTCAGGCACGCGACAGAGTTCCTGTTTTCGTATGGAGCCGCGCCGCGGCACTCCCACTCTTTGGAAATCCACGGTTGTGGCTGGCAGATTGCCATTGTGGGGCCAGCGCTTCGGCGCTGCCAGCGCCCTTCCGGGCGGCCTGGAGTCACGCAAATCCGAGGGTTACGATGGTCGCGGGCCGGGCAGAAGCCCGGCCGCAGGCCCGAAGGCCTGGCCCCACAGAAAACTACGTGGGCATCTACCATCCTGCCCCATCGGTTTCTACATTCTCCTGGCAGGCAGAATGCTGTGTTTTACGCGGCGGCGCGGGAGCGCAACGGCCGAACGATTCGCAATAGGTCCCGCGAAACGGCTTCCGGGTCCCGATCGCCATCGATGCGGTGGTAGTTGCGGTTCCGGTAATAATCGATTACCGGCGCGCACCAGGCCTCGAATTCGACCAATCGGCGCAGAATTACGCTTTCCGAGTCGTCGCTCCGCTGCAGCAGTTCGCCGCCGTCCTTCTCGCAGCGTGCGCCCGCTCGCGAGGGCTTTGAAACCAGGTTGTAGATCTCGCCGCAGACCGCGCATTGCCGACGAGCCGTCAGCCGTTCGAGCAGGCGCTCGCGCGATACATCGAGATGCAGGACCGTCGGTCGTTGCCCAGCGTCACCTAGCATCTTCATTTCCGTCAGAACGCGGTCCAGATGGTCGGCCTGCTTCAGCGTGCGCGGAAATCCGTCGAGAATAATTCCGTTCCGCCGCAGTTCGCGCCACAACCGCGCGGCGACCGCCTCGCAGACCGTCTCATCGTCGACCAGCGCGCCCGACGCCAGAATCTCCCGCAAGCGCAATCCGGCCGGCGTGTCCTCTTTCGCTTCGGCCCGAAGCATGTCTCCGATGGAGAGCGCTGGAAGACCGAGACGCGTCGAAAGCCATGCGCTCTGCGTTCCCTTGCCGCTGCCCGGAGCTCCCATGAAAAGAATCATCCGTGACGACATCGTGTCACCAGTAAATCTGAAATCGAAGCCGCGCTCAAGGGTCGTAGGCACGCGGGTCTGACTGGTCCGCGGCGGACTACTTTCTGGTACGCTATATCCCACATGCCCCTTGATTTAGTTCAGGGCCTGCGTTGTGATTTGGGGATGCGCCGGATCGGCAGCGGCATGGCCCGTCTGGACGAGTACTGGGCCGGCGCAGGCAAACTCGACCCACAGCACCAGGACGCCGCGGCCCTGCTCTGTTACATCGCTCAGTGGGTCGACGCGGGATGGCGCGATATCGATGTCGTGCAGCACGCCCTAGGAGCCTTCCCCAAGGGCCGGCGTATCGGCCTGCGCATGCTCGATTACGCCTATGTGCTGATGGCCGAGGGCATGATCTGGGTCGCCGAGGAGAACGTGGAACGCGCGCTGGGCAATTTCAGCCTGGTGCTCTCGCTCCGCAACGAGATCTCCGACCCCGTGGTGCTCGCGCTGGCGCACTTCTGGAGTTCCCGCTGCAACCGCAAAGCGGGCGAGTACGACAGAGCGCTCCAGCATGCGGGCGAGGGCTTCCGCTACGCATCCGAGGTCGGCATGGAGCCAATGGCGGCGGCCATGCGCGTCGCCGAGAGTTGGCTGCTGTTTCAGAAGGGTCGGATCAAGGACGCGTTGAAACTTCTGGGCGAGGCCGACGCGGTTCTGCGCCAGACCGACGACTACATCACGCGCGGCAACATCGAATCCAGCTACGGCCGCATGTATCGGCGCGAAGGCCGCTACGATCTGGCGCTACGGCATTTTTCGCAGGCCATCGAGGAATACGGCAAGCGCGATCCGGAGCACCGCAACCTGGCGCGTTCACTGGCGAATATGGGGTATGTCGAACGCCTGATGGCTCTGCAACTGCGCAAGCGCATCGATGCCGAGGCCGCGCAGCGCCGCAGGCCCCAGCCCGATCTGCGCCGCGATTACGAGAACATGCGCGCGCAGGCGCTGGCCCATCTGGATCGCGCGGGCGAGATCTACCGGATTCATTCCAATCATCGCGGCGCCGGAACGGTCTGCGTGAATCGCGGCCATCTTCATCTCGACAGCGGCGATCTGGCGAAGGCCGACGACGAGGCCCGCCGCGCCTACACGCTGGGCCAACAGAAGAACGATTACATTCTGATGGCGCGCGCCCGCCTGCTTGAATGTATGGTCGAGAACACGAAGCTCGAAGAAGAGATCGAGGATCCGGCGTGGGTGGCGCATCTCGCGCTCGAAGCCGCGAAAGAGGCAATCGAACTGGCGCGGCGCACCGAGAATCGGCGGCTGCTTTCGCGCGCTCTGATCTGGCATGGATTGACGATCTGCAGCACGTCTCCCGCAAGCCTCGACGCCGCCCGCGATCTCTGCGAACAAGCGGCGGGGCTGCTGAAAAACGAGGTGCAGGATCACATCTGGGAAGACCTGCAGGCGCTCAAGACGAAGGTCGTGCGCGGCGGGACGCTCGATTCGACGCTCCATGCGTGGTCGCAGGGGGTTGTGGGCGACCGCAGCTTTCAGCAACTCACGGAGGATTTCGCCGATCTGATCATCCCCAAGATTTGGGAGCACGAAAGCCGTAAGGTTGCGCGCGTGGCCAAACGGCTCTCGATTTCACCCAAGAAGGTTCGCCGCGTTCTGGCGCGGCTTGGCCTTCATGGCGCCTGACTCACCGGTGGTTCTCCAAACCCGGGCTTAAAGAACCGGGGCTACCGCGCGTGCTTCGCCCCACCACAAGCGCCCGGAGAGTCTGCGCCACAAACCTGCGGACCGTCTCAGGACACGGTTTTCGCGTGCTCACCGGGTCCCCGGAATGCCTGCATCATCATCCCATGCAGCGCATCCGCTTTGACCCGCTGCTCAGGCGTCAGGTCTTTATATACCTTAGCGGCAGCCGAGCTTCGGATAGCCAGAAGTTGTCCAATCTCCTGCCCCTCAGTCTTCGAAAGAAGCTGAATCTGAGCTGTATTGTCGGATCTCACAGCGGACTGGAGGGCCTGGTTCGTGCTCATCAGGTCCTGCCGAATCGGCGTTGCCGATTGACGCGCTTCCATGAAAGCCGCGTGAGTCGCGTCCTTCTGCGCGGGCGTCATCGACAACACCGTTTCGATTTC
>JASHSD010000697.1 GCA_030036985.1 Bryobacteraceae bacterium | reverse complement strand
ATCCGAATCCTTCGTTCGAACAGAAACGATGTCATGCCTCCGGCGAAGCAGATTTTGGGTAAGGTCCCGAAAACCAACATTCGGTCCCAACAGCCCAACACTCCGGCAATCTCCGCCGCGTGCCGGTCCGTCAGTAGCTCGATGCCCACTCCGGCATCATAACCAGACCTGTTTGGTTCCGGCTACGCCGGGTTAGGATACAATTTTGAAGCCGCGTCCGGGAAATTTGTGGTGTGTTTTTGAACTGCATTAATTAAATCGGGATTGGTACTACGAGTGTAAAAAAAACTCCAACTTATTGGGTGACACGGCTCTTCTCAGCCTCGGCTCAGATGATGGAAGCACTTTCGGAATTTACGCACGTGGTCCGACCGCCGGCGCTCCAACAGGAACGACCGGACAGCAGGAGCAGTTCACCGCTGTGATCGTTTCGGTTCTGGTTTCCGACGTCTTGAGGTTGAGATGGCCCTTCACCTGTGTCAGGCGGAATTCTATCGTGATCAGCCTGGCGGACAATTCGTCTCTCACTTGCTCTGCTCTTTCTTTTCCGCCGCGTTGACCCAGCCAATGCGTGAGAAGCACGGCGAGAACCGTTGCGGCGGCTCGAGTGGTTGCGACGCGATCTGCTCCTGCGTAACGTCGAATTGTTCCATCGCTTCCTCGACGCTCAAATCTCCGAGATTCCCGATCACTGTGGCGACGGGCAGCCCGGGTATCCTTGAAGACCCACGCACCACTGACCTTGCCGGGGATGCTTTCAACGGCTGGGCATTGCGACCAAGACTGCTTGCCATTATCAGCGCTCCCGCCTTCAGGTTGTCGTGACGACGCGGCTTCCAGGTACGCGAGGTCATCGCATAATCTTCGGGGGTAAAACGGAGGTTTTTCCCTTCCAGCCGCGCCGGTAACTGACGAAGAGCGGTGCGGCGCGTTTCGAGACCACGGCGCGAGGACGTGATCCTGTCGGACACGACGCGGGATCAGCCGTTGTCGACCGCCAATGAAATGATGCCGGGGAGGAGTCCTGTGGGGCCGCCGGAGAAAGGCCGCTTACTACAAACACCAGCACCGACACGCTGACAGACCCGGCGCTCAGATCCATCACTCCATCATCCTTCAAAAAGAAGGTGACCAGGTTGTCAAGCTTGCCCTAATACCGGCCCAGTTCCGAAACCAGCGCCGCCAGACCCTTCTTCGAATAAATATCGGTCAATCGCTGTTCTTCCGGCGAAGGCGCGGTCACGCGCAGCAGCGGCGACGAATCCAGATCCCGCCGCGACGGCACCCAGACGCGTCCGTCGGCGAACTCCACCTTGCTGACGTAGCCCGTCATGCCCTCGATCTCAATCGGCCGTCCGGTGTGCGAAAAGCGCAGCGCCGTGTCCTGCAACAGCTTCGTGCGGCGTCCCGAAGGCAGCAGCATGGTCGCGTCCGAAGCCGGCACCGAACCCGCCGGATACTCGTGGCCCTGCTTGTCCCGCACCAGCCAGCCGATCTCGACGTAGCGCACCGCCTGCGCCGAATTATTGACAATCTCGATCTGCGGCGAGCGCGCCTCATTGCCCGAAATCGCGGCCCAGCCTTCGAGCGGCTGCACCGGCGCATTGGGCAGATTCAGAAACGCGAACTGCGCCACATGGTCGGACGCGGGCACCGCCGAGCCCACCTGCCGTCCGTTGCGCGTGAGCGAAACGTCCAGCTGCGGACGCTCGGCCTGGCGCGCCAGGCTCTTCCGCATCTCCTCGGCCAGCACGCTTTCGCCGCGCGCCTGCAGCGTCTGTTTGAAGAACGCCCGGTCGCGCTGCGCTTCTACTTCCCAGAAGGTCAGCGCGCGCTGCGAATTGAGTTTGTTGGGTCCGAAGAAGCTCAGATCGTCGAACAGCACGCCGTCCAGCTGCACATGCACCAAGGGTCCGGGCGTCTGCTGCACCGGACGCACCAGGCGGATATCGACAGGCAGCGTGAACGTCTGTCCCGGGGCCACGTCGATCGAAGGCCGCGCCACCGACCCCTTGCCACCCGGCGCGAATTCCTGCGCGGTCACCAGCAGCGTCACTCCGCGGATGTGCTTGAACCCGGCGTTGCGCAGCGTCAGGCCCATATGCAGATCCAGCACGATGGCGCCGCCGCGCGTGGTGGCGCGCGAATCGCCCATGGATTTCGAGATCAGTTGGAGCGGCGAATCGGCGGGCAGGTCCACCTTGACGGAGTTCGCCGGATCCAGCGTGGTCTCCTGCGCGGCCAAAGGCAGCGCGAGGGCGAAGACCGCCGCGGCGGCCGAAAACGAACGAACGCTATTGCGGCAGGTAGACATTGGTGATTGTGACCCCGCCCGTTTCGCCATCGACGTAACGCGCTTCCATCGTGCCTTGGGCGCTCACGCTCTCGTCCGCGCGCACGCCCTGGCGATCGTTCAGCGTGAAACTATCGGACCCGTTGCGCAACTCGATGCCGGAGCTGGTCGCCTGTAGAACCGGCGTGGCTGGTTCGACCCGCGTCGGATGTATGCCGGTATCCGTCAGGAAGAAACTCGCGCCGATCACCAGCAGCATGCTGGCGATGGCCACCGTGAATCGCGGAACCCAGTTGCCAGACGTCGAAACCGTGCGTACACACGCCCCGGCTTCGAGGCCCACGCGGATATTCGCGCGCATCTCCGCCGCCAGGAAGTTCCAGTTCACATCCGGCATTTCCGCATCGCCCAGGTGCTCGCGCAGCTCGCGGAATTCCGCCAGGCGTTCCTGGCAATCCTCGCAATTGCGCAGATGCCGGCCCAGAACGAACCGGCGCACCGGGCCGGTTTCCCCGCCGGCCAGCAATGCCAGATCCTGTTCACCCGGGTGTGTCATCTTTTTCGTTTCTCCGCGAATTTCTTCAGTTTCGTGCGCGCATTCGCGATATGCGAGCGCACGGTGGCCTTCGAGCAGTCGAGACGCCGCGCCACTTCGTCGGCCGGCAGATCTTCCATATCGCGCAGCACCAGCGCCGCGCGTTCCCGCGGGGTCAGGCGTTCCATGCCCGCCGCCAGCCAGGTGCGCTGTTCGGACCGCAGCACAAAAGCTTCCGGCGATTCCGAGCGGGTCTCCCGCGCGTCCGTAATCTCGCAGAACGTCACGCGGCCGTGCTTGCGCAGGAAATCGATCGCCGTATTCGTGGCGATGCGCGACAGCCACTGCGCGGACTTCTGCTCGTCCTTCAACTGCTCCTGCCGCTGCAGAGCTTTGATAAAGGCTTCCTGGGTAAGGTCCTGCGCGTCGTGCACATTGCCCACGATCCGGTAAATCAGGCGGAAGATTCGGCGCAGGTGTTCGTTGACGAAGCGGTCCTGCAACTCCCGCTCGCGCGGGTCCATGGCGCTGCCCAATTCCGCCAACGCTGGATCGTGCTCACTCATCCGAACCTGTGGCGCAAAGCTCTGCATGCCTTTGTAAGGACTGACGTACGGCCGACGCAGGCGTGGATAACAACTTTGCGCGCTATTCTTGAGTATAGGGCTTCGGAGGAGATTTTGAGCGGGCTGAGAGCGGTGACTATCGTCGGGGCGGGGAAGACGCCGTTCGGCGCCTTTCCGAACCATGATTTGCGCTCCCTGGCCGTCACGGCGGGCGAAAAAGCACTGAAAAACGCCAATCTGGGGCCGAACGCCATCGAATCCTTCTATCTGGGCAACTTCGCCGGGCCGCAATTCACGGATCAGAACCACCTTGCCCCCTATATTTCGACCGCGCTCGGCATGACCGGCATTCCCTCGACCCGCTTCGAAGCCGCCTGCGCCTCGAGCGGCGCCGCGTTTTTCCAGGCGTTTCTGGGCATCGCGAGCGGTGTTTACGACGTGGCCATGGTGGTCGGCGTCGAGAAGATGACCTGCCAGCCTACCCCGCGCGTCACCGAAATTCTGGCCGGAGCCGGGGATTGCGCCACCGAAGTCAAAGCCGGCTCTACCTTTCCGTCGCTTTTCGCCATGATCGCCCGCAGGCACATGCACGATTTCGGGACCACGCGCGAGCATCTCTCGGCGGTCGCGGTCAAGAACCACGCCAACGGCGCGCTCAATCCCGATGCGCAGATGCGCAAGGTCATTACGCTGGGACAGGCGATGAACGCGCGTCCCATCGCGGAGCCGCTGAACCTCTACGATTGCTCGCTGATCAGCGACGGCGCGGCCGCGGTGGTGCTGTGCGCGGCCGATCGCGCGCGCGAATTCTCCGATCGCCCGGTGCGGATTCTCGGCGTGGCCCAGGCTTCGGATTTCGTGGCGCTCGACCGGAAAGCCGATATCACGACCTTCCCCGCAGTGCGCGCGGCGGCGAAAAAAGCGTATGAAATGGCCGGTCTGGGGCCGAAGGACATCCAGTTCGCCGAACTGCACGATTGCTTTACCATCGCCGAAATCGTCGCCATGGAGGATCTCGGTTTCGTCCAGCGCGGCTGCGGCGGCTTCTTCACGGCCGAGGGCGGAACGCGGCGCGACGGCGCCATGCCGATCAACGCCAGCGGCGGATTGAAATCGAAAGGCCATCCGGTGGGCGCGACAGGCGTGGCGCAGATCTGCGATCTGGTGCAGCAGATCCGCTGCGAAGCCGGCGAACGGCAGTTGCAGCGGCATTCGATTGGTCTGGCGCAGAACCTCGGCGGCAGCGGCGCCACCTGCGTCGTGACGATTTTGGGGGATTCGTAGTGCCTCGCGCCGGAGTTGTCTACACCGAAACCGTGGTGCACCTCGCGCCCGAGCGCTTCCAGGCGGACGTGCCCTACCAAGTCATCATCGCCAGGATGGACAATGGCGAAAGCGTAACGGCCCAAGTGGAAGGCGCGCGCGTCGCTATTGGCGATCGCGTCACTGAGATCGAATCGCGCGACGGAATCCCCTACTTCAAAAGAACGGACGAACAATGAAACTGGCCGAACGGATGTCGCGGATCGGAACCGAATCTGCATTCGACGTACTGGTGCGCGCCCGCGCCCTCGAAGCCCAAGGGCGCGATGTGATCCACCTCGAAATCGGCGAGCCTGATTTTCCCACGCCCGCGAACATTGTCGAGGCGGGAAAGAAGGCGCTCGACGAAGGCTGGACCCACTATGGCCCGTCGCAGGGTCTGCCCGAACTGCGCGACGCTGTCGCCGAGTACATCTGCCACACCCGAGGCATTGAGGTCAGCGCAGCCAACGTCTGCGTCGTGCCGGGCGGCAAGCCGATTATTTTTTTCCCCATGATGGCGCTGCTCCAGGAAGGCGACGAGGCCATCTATCCCAATCCCGGATTCCCGATTTACGAATCGATGATCAAGGTCTGCGGCGCGAAACCCGTGCCCGTGCCGCTCGTGGAAGAACGCGGGTTTTCCTTCGATCTCGACGTCTTTCGCAAAAGCCTCACCGACCGCACGAAAATGGTGGTGCTCAACTCGCCGCAGAATCCGACCGGCGGCATGATTCCGCCGGAGGATATCGCCGCCATCGCCGACGCGGTGCGCGGGCGCGACCTCGTCGTGCTCTCGGACGAAATCTACAGCCGCATCGTTTATGACGGCGGCACGCCGGTTTCCATTGCGACCATGCCGGGAATGTTCGAAAAAACCATCATCCTCGACGGCTTTTCGAAGACATACGCCATGACCGGATGGCGCATGGGCTACGGCGTGATGCCGCCGTTTCTGGTCGACCCGGTCAACAAACTGATGGTGAATTCCAACTCCTGCACCGCCAGTTTCACCCAGCGAGCCGGGATCGCGGCGCTGCGGGGACCCCAGGAGCCGGTGACCGCCATGGTGGAGGAATTCCGCCGCCGCCGCGACGCCTTCTGCGCCGGGTTGAACGACATTCCGGGATGGCGCTGCGCCATCCCCGGCGGCGCCTTCTATGCGTTTGCGAACGTCAAAGGCTCCGGCCGGAGTTCGAAGGAAGTGGCCGATTCGCTGCTGAACGATGCTGGCGTGGCCTGCCTGAACGGCGCCGGTTTCGGCGCGTACGGCGATGGCTACGTGCGCTTCAGCTACGCGAACTCGTACGAGAATCTGATGCGCGCCATCGACCGGATCAAAGCCTGGGCGGGCTGAACCATGCTGCGGCAGCTGACCCTCGTCTGCCTGTTCCTGGCTGGAGCTGGGCCGCCGAAATTCGAAGTGGCGTCGGTGCGGTACGCCGGTTCCGACGGCCCGATGGGAGGTGCGATCTCTGGAGGTCCGGGGACAGCGGACCCGACGCTGATTACATACCGTCGCCAACCCCTGGTAAGGTTTCTGAGCGTCGCTTACGATCTGGAATTCGATCAGATTTCCGGACCCAGTTGGCTTGGCGCCGAGTACTACGACATCGTTGCCAGAGTCCCGCTGGGCGCCACGAAGGAGCAGGTCCGACTTATGTGGCAGACCTGCTTGCGGAACGTTTTCATTTGCGCACCCATATGGAACGTAAGGAGTTCTCCGTCTACCAGCTTTCCGTGGCCAAAGGGGGATCGAAGCTTCGCGTGTCGGGCGCCGGTCCGGTGAAGCAGGAACCCGGTTTTCCCGCAGTGCCCGCGGGGCGCAACTACGCCGTGTCGGCTGTGCCACCTCGCAATCTGCGCTACACGTTCCGCGGCGTGACCATGCAGGAGTTCATCGGACGGGTGGTGTCGTGGCCTCTGGTGACTTTCGGACCAGCGGGCGGCGCCACAGTCGGGCGCGTTGACGATCTGCCGGTTTGAGCGGAACTTACGATTTCACCTTCGAATTCGCCGGTTTTATGGGCCCGGGAGGCGCGTTCCCACCCCCGCTGCCGGACGGGGAAACCGACACTGCGCCATACCTTTTTAACGCCCTGCGGCAGCAGCTCGGCCTGACCATCGAGGAAAGAAAGAGGCCGCTTGACGTGCTCGTCGTGGATCACGCGGATAAACTGCCGACGGACAATTAAATTCCGGCTAAAAAACCGCGCCGGCAGGCCCGATAAGTAAAACATGGGCACAGTTTCAAGTCTCAGCAGCCTTCAGTCGATTCTCGAGAGCGCTCTCGGGAGTGCCGGACTGACTTCCAATTCGAGCAGCGGCAGCGTCAACGGCTCCTCCGCGTCGTCGCAATCCGATAGTACGCAACTTTCGCCGTTTGCCCAGGTGCTGTCGGAGCTGCAGCAGCTGCAGGAGTCGAACTCGAGCGAATACTCGCAGGTGACGCAGCAGATTGCGACCAATCTGCAGAACGCGGCGACGACAGCACAATCTCAAGGAAACACGACGGCGGCGAACCAGCTCAATCAGCTTGCGTCAGATTTCACTACCGCTTCGACTACCGGCCAACTTCCGAATATCCAGGACTTGGCCCAGGCTCTCGGGCAAAGCGGCGGGCATCACCATCATCATGGCTCTGAAGGGTCCGACGGGGGCGCGAGTCAGACGGAGCAAAGCAGTCTGAATCCGCTGAATATCATTCTCAACACCCTGACGAGCGCCGGGGTTACCACCTGAATACCTGATCGTCGTGAGAAACTCAAGGCGGCGCCCCTCTCGCGGCGCAGATTTACCATGCCCGCGGGACTGCCTCTCATGGCCTCCACTGAACGCCAAATTCTCGTCCACGGCCATCGCGGGGCTCGCGCGCGGCGGCCCGAAAACACGCTCCCGGCCTTCCGCTACGCCATCGAGCAGGGCGTGGACTTCCTCGAACTCGACGTCGTCGTCACCAAGGACAACATCCTCGTGGTGTCGCACGACCCGGCGATCGGCGAAATCCCCATCCGCACCCTCACGCTGTCCGAAGTGAACCAATATGACTGCGGCGCGGAACAGAATCCGTTGTTCCCAACCCAGGTCCCGGTTCCGGGAACCC
>JASHSD010000696.1 GCA_030036985.1 Bryobacteraceae bacterium | reverse complement strand
TCATCGCGCTCCTGCTTCTCTGCCCCGTGGCGCGGGCGGCCTGCTACGTGGTGCGACCCTCGTCCTCGTGCTCCAACAACGGCAACGGGGCGAACTGGAACTGCGCTTCGACCTCGGGCGGAAGCGGCGCGTTCAACGCAGTGCCAAACCCGATGACGCGGGCAAACATCTACTATCTCGCTGACGGCACCTACCCGCCATACGGCGATGACGGCATCGCAGACTCGGGCACGACGACCGCTGAGATTCGCAAGGCCATCGCCACGGACAACTGCACTTCAACAGGCTGGAACACGAGCACGATGGGCAGCAGCCAGGCGGTGTTCCAGAACAACGGGCCCGGCAACGGCGTCATCGGCCTCGAAAGCGACTACATCACCTTCAATGGGAATGGAACTTCGACGACGCCGGGATGCGGCGGGGGCTATGGATCAACCGTGTCGTCGAGTCCTCCCACACCCCCGGACTGCGGCATCAAGATCGACAATTCGCCTTGCTCCAGCTCGACGGCGAACGCCTGCAACAATCCCATGTACCTGAGCAATCCCAACACCAGCGCAGGACTAGTCGGACTCACGTTCAAATACGTTGAGATCGAGGGCAACGGCGACAACAATTCCGACCAGTTCGAAGTGTGGAACCCCTACGGTGGAACGAACACCGGGGGCACATGGATTCACATCTACGCCCACAACGCCGGATGCGTTTTCTGGCAGGACGGCCTCGACGGGGTGACGATGAACTACGTGCGCGCATGGGGCACGGAAGTGAACGGAGCGACCGGCGGCTGCCACGGCCAGTTCATGTTCGATGCCGGATCGGATTCGAACGGCACCATCTCGAACAGCGAGTTCCGCGACATCACCGGCACGGCGATCTGGACCTTTGCCAACTACAGCGAGACGCACAACAACTGGTTGTTCTACAACGACGTGATCTTCAATTCGTATCCGGCAGCCTCGTGGTCGCCGTATCTAAGCGACGGCGTGATCGCGTGTATCAACTCAGGAACGGACTGCACCAACTTCGTCTTTGTGCAGAACGACGTGATCAACATCGACAACCCCGGAATCAACAACGAGAACACGGGCAGCTACACGGTCCAGAACAACATTTACTACGCGAACGCGAATCCGCCGGCGTTCGATACGGGCACCGGGGGAACCTACGCGCAGAGCTATAACTCATGCCTGAACTCGGGAACCTGCCCGAGCGGGACAGCGAACGTAAGCGACACTTCGGCCCCGGATCCATTCACGAACTGGACGGCGGCAAGCTTCACGCTGGCCTCGGAAAATTCCGACTGGGACAACCGCTACAACCTGGGAAGCCCGTACAACACGGACGCGGCAGGAAACACACTCACGACGGACAGGGGAGCGTACCAGTACATCCCGCCGTCGGGCAGCGGCGCCGTGGCGCCGCAAATCGAATTGACCGTTCAATGAGGAGGATAAAGATGCGACGTTTTCTGATGGCTTTGAGCCTGGTCCTGATCGCTACGGGGTGCGGTCACACGCAGGTGACACCCACCAGCCACAGCGCGACCCTGACCGTGACCAATGCGCCGTGCACGGCCGGGACCGCCGCGGCGACCTGCGGCTACGTGTTCTCAAAGGCCGTGCTGGCCACGGGGACCACAAGCTGCCCGAGCACGACGGGCACGAACTACACGGCGCTGAACCAGGCGAGCCCCGTGGCGCAGCCGGCCAGCGGCAACGCGAGCTACGTGGATGCGAGCGCCGCCGGAGAGACCGTGTGCTACATCGGGCAGACCTGCGAAGGTTCGGCGTGTTTTACCGCTTCCGCAGCAGTGGGACCCGCGACTGTGGAAGCCAATCCACTCGCTCCGGACCTGGGAACGGTGACCACGGCGAAGAACGAGAAGCCCACGCCGGCGCCGATTCAAGGCGCTGCCGAGATGGCGCTGAACCGAGCGCCGATGCAGTTGAAGTTGACCGTCCGCTGAACGGGAGGGACGAGGGATGGCGCAGGCGGAACAGGCAATACCCGCCGCAGTGGATTGGCTGATTCACGGGGGCGGCTTGTGCGCATGCGTAGGCGCGGCATGGGCGGCGATCGGGCTGAGCCGCAAGGTGACCAAGCGACTGGACCGGGACGAGAGCCTGCGGCAGGATTACCCGCCGCACCGGCACGTCAACGGCACGGTGATCTATCCCAAGGAGTATGAGCCGGCGGGGACGCAGCGGCTGAACGGCACTCAGACAACCTGAAACCAAAGGGAGGATGGCAATGCAGAAGATCTGGCAGGCAATTGAAAACTGGTTTGCATCGAAGGGCGGCGTGGCGCACGTGATCGCCGCCGCATGGGCGTTTCTGATCCTGGCCTACGCCAACGACACCCAGTTCCATGACTTTGTGCTGCAGGTATGGGCTGCGGTGCCCGCGTGGGGCCAGGAGGCCATCACGCTGGCGGCCAGCCTGTGGGCGCTCTACAAGAGCTGGAGCCCCGGCGCGCCGCAATCGAATGCAGCACTGGGAAAGAAGCTGGGACTGTTTCTGGCGATTGGGTTCCTGGTGCTGGGCAGCGCGGCAACGCGAGCGCAAGGCATCACCGTGTCGGTAGGCAGCGAGGCCGTGGCCGCGCGCTACCAGGGCAACTGGTCCGCGGGCAACCACACCACAGAAAGCCTGGACGTGATCGACTGGGGCGCGACCCAAGAGAACTCGCTCTCGGCCGAGGTGCACGAGTTCCTGCTGCCGGGGATCGGCGTGAACAGCTACGACGTGGCCGCGAAATACACGCCGGACCTGACCGCGGTGCTCCAGAAAACCAACATCTCGCCGTCGCTGTTCCAGGTGTTCGCGCAGGGCGGAGGGGGAGAGACGACGCTGCCCGGCGCAACCAAAGGAACGTGGTTCGCCGGCGGGGGCGCGAGCTACCGCGCAACAGCCAACCTGACCTGGTCGATCGTGGACGGGTACGCGCTGCGCTTTAACGGGCAGACCACGTATGCGGTGACGGCAGGGCTCTATTACACCGTGAACCCCGCTGCCAGCGCGAGCGCGGCGGTGAAACAACTGATCCGGCGGCACGCCGCGGCCGAAGCGGCGGCGAAGACGACGCAGTAAAACAGGTTTGCCGCGGGCGCATGATGCGGCGGGAGAACCGCTGATGCCCTTCCGAATGCGGGCCATGAAACAAAGTTCGCGGCAAAGCAGCAAATGGTTTGACCAAGGAGTTTCGCATGTCCGACCCGATTTTAAGTTTTGCGCCTGTGACTTCCGAAGAGTTTGCCGCACTCTGCGCGGCCGCCGCGCGACAGACAGGGCTCACCATCAGCGGCGACAGCGGAGCCGCGGCCAAGAGCGTGCCGCTCGTGGGCACATTCGAGATCGGCTGGACCTACAGCGCAGCCCAGAACACGCTGGCCCTGCAATGCCTGAAGCGGCCGCTGGGCTTTCAGGCGGTGGTGCGCGCGCAACTGGTGAAACTGGTAACGAGCGCGGCGCCGGAGGCGAAGACTTCGTCGACGAAGGCGCAGGACCTGGGGCTGGACAGGCCGCACCCGTACTTCAAGGTGCGGAGTTCCCGCCTGTGCAGCGGGGCGGCGGCACAGCCGGACGAAAGCTGGACTTTGCCGGCGCTGCTCAAAGCCTACGGATGGCCCGTGCCGGCGGACGATCTGCCCGGCGGCGGCGTGATCGCGATCGTGGAGCTGGGCGGCGGCTGGGTGCAGTCGGACATCGACGCCTTCTTTGCATCGATCGGACAGCCCACGCCGGAGATCACCGATGTTTCCGTGGACGGAACCGAAAACTCTCCCGGCGGGGACGCCGACATGGAGGTGGCGCTGGACATCGAGGTGGCTGCGGGCGCGTACTACGCAGCCACGGGCAAGCCCGCGACGGTGCGCGTCTACTGGTCGCAGGACATTGCGAGCGCGGTGGCGAAGGCAGCCAGCGACGGCTGCGACGTGTGCTCGATCAGCTGGGGCGCGGACGAGGCGAGCTGGGGAGTGGAGGCCTGCCAGCAGATGGATGCCGCGGCGGACGCGGCGACGGCGGCAGGCATGGTAGTGTTTGCGGCGGCCGGAGACAATGACTCCTCGGACGGCGGAACGACGCCAGCCAACGTGGATTGCCCGGCAAGCTGCCCGCACATCACAGGCTGCGGAGGCACCTCAAAGACGGCGGCGAGCGAGACCGTGTGGAACGACAATCCCGGCAATGCCGACGGCGAGGGCACCGGTGGCGGCTACTCGACAGTGTTCCCGGCGCAGGCGTGGCAGGTGGGCGCTGCGCCGCCCCCGGCGGGAGACAGCTACGGCAAAGGGCGCATGGTGCCCGACGTGGCTGCGAACGCCGATCCCGAGACGGGATACGAGATCTATGTGGGCGGCCAGGCGACGGTGGTAGGCGGAACGAGCGCGGTGGCGCCGCTCTACGCGGGACTGTTTGCCAGCTACGGAACAAAGCTCGGTTACCTGAACCCAAAGCTGTGGCAGTATCCCGGCGGCTTCCGGCTGATTACGGAGGGCGGCAACGGCTACTTTGAGGTGGCCGATGCGCCGAGCCCGTGCACGGGGCTGGGTGCGCCCAACCCGGACACACTGGCCGGGCTGGGAAAGACGTAGGCTCCGCCGGACTGTGGGGAAGCAGGCCGGCGTGGAGACGCCGGGAGAGAACGGAGCCGATGCCGGGCTCTCCCGGCCGGAGCCAGGAAGAAGGGAACGCATGGTGAGTTTTGAGAAAAGAGATGTGATCGCGGCCTGCGGACAGTACGGCACGGGGCTCGAGGTCGCCACGGGATTGAGCGGCGCGGCGGTGATGCAGGCGATCGCGGCTAACGAGTCGTCTGTGGGCGCAAACTGCGGGCCGCGGCAGGAACCGGCCTACTCGCAGGGCGGCGCGCTGGCGACGGCGGGAAGCATCCAGGCTGAGCTGCTCGAGTATTACGGCGCCCCGGCAGCCAGCTCGCACGGGCCCTGGCAGATGATGTTCATCAACTTTCTGCCGGCGGTGCGGGCGCGGATTGCCGCGGGTACAGCGACGCTGGACGACTATGCGCAGGAGTTCGTGCGCTGGTTCAACGCCTACGTGATCGGGATACGCAAAGCGCAGACGCTGGACCAGATCGGCGAGGTGTGGAACCTGGGCCACGTGGGGCCCGATCCGGCGTA
The DNA here is from genome assembly GCA_030036985.1 of Bryobacteraceae bacterium. Taxonomy (GTDB): domain Bacteria; phylum Acidobacteriota; class Terriglobia; order Bryobacterales; family Bryobacteraceae; genus BOG-234. Next base: position 142 of record JASHSD010000696.1, on the reverse strand, counting down.
CACGGAAAAGCTGGAAGCGGCGTACCAGGCGGCGCTGAACTCGATCGATGCCGCGGCGATCAGCGCAAGCCAGGGGACGGGGGCACCGAGCGGAGGACCGGCGGCATGAGCGTGCTGATTTTTCTGGCGAAGTTTGTGGCGG
>JASHSD010000695.1 GCA_030036985.1 Bryobacteraceae bacterium | reverse complement strand
ATTGCGTGCGGCTGATGCGGTCTTCGACAGTCAGATCCTGCACCGGCTGCATATAAAGCGTAATGCCCGCAACCTGATTCAGGCTGCGCTGCAGCCGACGGATGACCTCAATGGCCGAATCCTTCCGCTGATCCAGCGGCTTCAGCGTGATCTGGATACGGCCGCTGTTCATGGTCGCGTTCTGGCCATCGACGCCGATGAACGACGAGAGATTCTCGACTGCGGGATCCTGTAGGATGACCTTGGCCAGTTCCTGCTGCTTGTTGGCCATGGCCTGGAAGGAAATCGTCTCGGGTGCCTGCGAAATGCCGAGGATGACTCCGGTATCCTGCACCGGGAAGAAGCCCTTCGGCACGACCATGTACATATAAATGGTCAGCGCCAGCGTGCCGACCGCGACCAGGAGAGTGGCTGGTTGATGGCGCAGGACCACCCGCACCATTTTTCCGTACTGTTCGATCGTCTTGACGAAGACCCATTCCGACCAGCGGTAAAAGCGCCCCTGCTCGCGCTCCGGTGTGTGTTTCAGGATGCGCGCGGCCATCATCGGGGTCAACGTAAGCGAGACGAACGCCGAGAAAACGATGGTGACGGCGAGCGTCACGGCGAATTCGCGGAACAACCGGCCCACAATATCCGCCATAAACAGCAGCGGTATCAGCACCGCGATCAGAGAAACGGTCAGTGAGACGATGGTGAACCCGATTTCCTCGGAGCCTTTCAGCGCGGCTTCCATCGGCTTGTATCCCATTTCGAGATAACGCGCGATGTTCTCGATCATGACGATGGCGTCGTCCACCACGAAACCGGTGGAAATGGTGAGAGCCATCAGCGACAGGTTGTCAAGGCTGTACCCGAGCAGGTACATCACACCGAACGTGCCGATCAGCGAAAGCGGGACGGCAATGCCCGGGATGATGGTCGCCGAGAGGCTGCGCAGGAACAGGAAGATGACCATCACGACCAGCGCGATGGTCAGCATCAGTTCGAATTCGACGTCGGCCACCGACGCGCGAATGGTCGTCGTCCGATCGGTGACGACCTGCAGCTCCACGCCCTGCGGCAGGGACGCCTTGATCTGCGGCAGCAGCGCCTGCACCGTATCGACGACATTGATAATGTTGGTGCCCGGCTGCCGCTGAATGTTCAGGACAATGGCGGGGTTTTCGTCGACCCACGCCTTTCTGTGCGTGTCTTCCGCGCCGTCGATGATCTTCGCTACGTCCTGAATGCGCACCGGCCCGCCGTTCCGGTAGGCAATGATGATGGGCGCGTAAGCTGCGCCGTTCTGCAGCTGGTCGTTGTCGTTAATGGTCCACGCCTGGGAGGGGCCGTCGAAGTTGCCCTTGGCTTGGTTGACATTCGCGCTGCCCAGCGCGGTGCGCAAGGTATCGAGGCTGAGGCCGTAAGACGCAAGCGCGACGGGATTGGCCTGCACCCTCACCGCGGGCCGCTGTCCGCCGCTGATGCTGACCAGCCCCACGCCTTTGAGCTGGGAAATGCGCTGCGCCATACGCGTTTCGGCCAGTTCCTCGATCCTCGGCAGCGGAACGGTCTTCGATGTGACCGCAAGGGTCAGAATCGGGGCGTCGGCGGGGTTGGTCTTGCTGTAGACGGGAGGCGTCGGCAGAAGCGTCGGCAGATAAGTGCCCGCGGCGTTAATCGCCGCCTGGACCTCCTGCTCCGCCACGTCGATGTTGAGGTCAAGCGAGAACTGCAGCGTGATCAGCGAACTGCCGAACGAGCTGATCGACGTCATCTGCGTCAATCCCGGCACCTGCCCGAATTGTTTTTCGAGCGGCGCCGTGACCGCCGAAGTCATGACCTCGGGACCCGCGCCCGGATAAAACGTCTGAATCTGGATGGTCGGATAATCGACCTGCGGCAGCGCCGAAACAGGCAGCTGCCGGAACGCAACAATACCAACCAAGACCACGCCGCACATCATGAGCGAGGTCGCGACGGGCCTGAGGATAAATAACCGCGACGGACTCACTGCTTTGACGCGCCCTTTTTCTTCCCGAATCCGCCCTTTTTGGAGCCGTCTTTTTTGGAGCCGCCTTTGCGGTCGTTGGCCGCGTTGATTGCATCCAGTTCGCCCGGCGCGCGCACCCGCACCTGCGTGCCTTCGTCCAGACGGTCGGCGCCATCGACGACAACCTGCTCGCCTTCGGACAAACCGGAGGTGATCTGGTCAAGAGTCTGCGTGGTCTCTCCGATCTGGACCGTCTTCAGATGCACCTTCGAGGTTTGAGGATCGACGACGTAGACGAACGTGCCCTGCTGTCCGTTCTGGACGGCCACGCCGGGCACCACCAGAACGTGATGCAGCGTGTCCACCAACAGCTGAATATTCACGAACTGCTGCGGAAAGAGCGTGAGATCCTTATTATCGAAAACGGCTTTCAGCTTCGCCCGGCCCGTGGTGTTGTCGATCTGGTTGTCGACGGTCATGAACTGACCGGTCGCCAGTTTGACCGAATTGTCCCGGTTCCACGCCTCGGCGGGCAGATGGACCCCGGCCCGGAGTTTCTGCATGACTTGCGGCAGGCTGTCTTCGGGGATGGTGAACTGAACCTGAATCGGCTGGAGCTGCGTGAGGATAATCATCGGCTGCGTACCGTTGGCCTGGATGATATTGCCCGGATCCACCTGGCGCAATCCCAGGACGCCCGTGATCGGCGCCGTAATGTTGCAGTACACCAGATTCAGCTTGGCATTATCGACATTGGCCTGATCCTGCTTGATCGTGCCGACATATTGATCCACGAGATACTTTTGCGTGTCGAGCTGCTGGCTGGGGATCGCATCCTCTTCGAGCAGCTTCTTGTAACGGTCCAGATCCAGCTTCGCGTCCGCGAGCAGGGCCTGATCGTGCACCAGCTGCCCCTCGGCCTGGTCGAGCGCTACCTGATAAGGACGGGGATCGATCTGCATCAGCAGCTGTCCCTGTTTCACCAGATCGCCTTCGTTGAAGTAAACCTTCATCAACTGGCCGGTGACGCGCGCGGTGATCGAATCCGTATAAAAAGCCACTACATTGCCGAGGCCGTTCTGGTAAACCGGAACGTCGGCCCGCTTGACCTTGTCCACGACCACCGGGACGGGTCCCGAATTGCCGCCGCGCGCCTTGCCCCGGCCCCCGCGGCCGTTATCGTTCTTCTGCGGAATCAGACCCGGCTGTCCCGCCCGCCAGACGGCGTAGCTGGTCACGCCGGCGATGATGACAAGGAACAGAACCCAGATGATTCCACGCTTTTTGGGTTTTTCGGGCGGAAGCTTCGCTGCAGGATGCTCCGGCAACTCGATGCGGTGGACTTCCGGGAAATCCTTCAGATCGGTAGGTGGTGTATTGGTGGTCATTCAAACCGCGTTCGCGATACTAGAAATTGACTGATTTGAGAGCTGGAAGGTAACGCCGGGCGCCGCGCTTGCAATAATTTACAACCGTGCGACACGGATGCACACCCGCGCCAATGGAATCAACGGCGTAATCCATGAATGAAGCTCCGTTTTCGCTTCGTTCAGTATATTGTACTCTCATCCAATTTTCCAGTCAGATAAAGGACGCATAAATATCGCGGGGCGGTTACGCGAAATCTGCTTGTGGGGTCAGGCTTTCAGCCTGCCGCCGGGCTTTTGCCCGGCGTCCGCGAACAACGCCGCTTCTTTGATCGGCCCGATGCGGCCGATTTGCCTGAACCAGGGCCGGCCGGAAGGCCGGCCGCAGCGCCGAAGCGCTGCCCCACAACACGAGATCCGAAAACTTAAGTGTCATTGGGCTAAAGCCTGCCGCGGGACTTTCGCCCGGCGTCGTCCGGGAACAACCTCAATTCTCACACCCGAAAACCGATCCGCCAAAGACCGTAAGCAACAGCCTGGCGGAAGTATTGCCACCATTCCTTCGGCACGTTCGTATCGCCCGGGGCCCTGGGCGATCCGTAAACCTCGAAGCCTTCCTCCTGCAGAATGCGTTTGACGCGGAAGATGTGGTAGCCGTCGCTTACGATGATGCAGGAGTGCAGCCCCATGCGCCGGAGAATCTCCGAAGCGGCGCTGAGCGAGTACGCGGTCGAGTCGCCTTCGTCCTCAACTACGATCGCCTCGGGCGGGATGCCGCGGTCGGCGAGATACGACCGCCCGACGCCGCCTTCGGTAAAGGAAGGATCGCCGCCGGGTCCGCCCGTGGTCATGATGTAGGGCGCAAGCCCCCGCTGATACAGATCCGCGGCGTGATCGAGCCGGAGCTTGTACACGGGCGAAGGATGTCCGCGGTATTCGGCGGCGCCCATGACGATGATGACGTCCGCGGGGTGCGCCTCGTCGCGTGTGCTTTGGCGGCCGATCCTCACTGTCAGAACACAGAGAAAACCAAATGCCACCACCGCGAGGACCAATGACAACACGCCGCCCGCGCGCTTGAGGTGCGTTATTCTTATGTGAATATTGTAAGCTTTCAGCAGCCTGAGGCAAAAAACGCTCCCTCGCGGTCGCGGCTCGGCAACGCATTCTTTTTACCGAGCCGCGCGCGTTGTTTTACTGAGCCGCGCGCGTAAGCAAGCGGTGGTTTTCAAAACGATGGGACAAGTCGTATCGATCACCAGCGCCGCCAACCCGCTGGTGCGGGACGTTCGCCGCGCCATCGCGCACGGCGGTCTGACCGACGACGGCTGGTGCGTCGCCGAGAGCTTCCATCTGCTCGAAGAAGCCCTTCGCAGCGAGCGCGAGGTGCCGGTGGTGCTGGCGTCCGAAGCGGTGCGGACCACGGTCGAGCGCCATGTAGCGGGCCTGCGCGGACCCCGAACCGTGGTGCTGCCCGACGCCCTGTTCCAATCCATTGCGGGAACGGAAACCAGCCAAGGTGTGATTGCGCTGGTGCGCCCGCCGGAATGGTCGATCGATCAGCTTTTTCGGGGCCAAAGCCTCGTAGTTGTCCTCGACGGTTTGCAGGACCCGGGCAACGCGGGCGCCATCGCCCGCGCGGCCGAAGCCTTCGGC
>JASHSD010000694.1 GCA_030036985.1 Bryobacteraceae bacterium | reverse complement strand
CGCAAACGCCCATCCCGGATCGAGCGGCACTGTTGGGCAAAACAGTCGAGACGACGGAAGAGCGCGAATCTGACCAGCCCTCGGCTCCCCTCTCGATTGACGCGTTGACGGCGCTGCTGATCCCCATCGAGTCGGGCGCGTCCGGCAAAGTCGCACGACAGATCCTCGCGCAGTTTCTGGAACTGTATGACGCCTCGCCAGGAATTCCCGTCTACCCGACTCAGGCGCAGATCGCGGAGTCCACGAAGAAAGCTCGCGCCCAAATCAGTCAGATCCTCACCAAGGCCCGCGAGCGCTGGCGGCGCACGCCTGCGCTGACGACGGTCAGGAATGAACTGGCCGAGTTCATCTCGGCAGAGGGCGGCGTCGTCGAGGTGGGCGAATTAACCCAGTTCCTGCTGACCAGCCGTGGTTCCGACGCTGGCGCGCCGCTCGCGAATCGCCGCGCGGCGGCTGGAGTCGAACTTAAAGCGGGTATTGATAACACGTAACTTATTGATTTTGCGTCTGCGCCAAGGCCTCAAATTGCGCCCTTTGCGCGGTCGGTGTCACGATTTGTCACGGTTTGTAACAATTCCGTCATCGCGCTCGCTCCGACTCGTTCGTCGCTTTCCGAACTTAAGCATCGCATAAAATTATCCACCGGACATTCGGCTGTCACTGCGGTGTTCAGCCGGTATTCGCGCTCTTGACGAGTGCATCGATGATTTGTCCGAAGCGTTGTTCAATAGCGTCGGCAGTACGGATGTGAAACTCCAGGTCGGCGGCGATCGCCTCCACCTCCGCCCGCCAATCTGCTGGCATGACGAATCCGGGCGGGAAACGATGAGTTCCTCGTTCGTCAAATACGCGCAACGCTGCGTCCGCGGTCTCGACGTAGTTCAGCTCCCCGAGGGCGTCAATCAAGAGAATGTCAAGCACGTCGCGCGCTCGCCCGGCTGCACCAGGACCGGTGCATGCATGAAGCTTTTGGGCGACTTGATCGGAAAGGCTGAGGCATCGGACGGGGGAGGTGACCGGGATGCCCAACTCAGCCAGTCCCTCGACATGAGGGGCGATCAGTTCAACATGGCCAGCCTTCGCCGGTCCCAAGTCGATCTCGACTGTCTGCCACGACCGAGTCTGATATGAGACCGCCACTTCAACCCGAACCGTGTCCGCCAGCTCCATTTCGCGCGTTCGGGCCTTGAGCCGAAAGGTGAACTGATCAAAACCCAGGCGCAATGCACTCGATAGAGTTTGCAGTCGATTCGCGCGACTGCCCTCGATTCCCAGGTCGAGGTCCTTCGTCGCCCCCGCGCGCTGCGCGAATCGCAGCTCCATTGCGACGCCGCCTTTCAGATAGTAAGAGGTGAGAACGCCTTCGTACATCGCTCGTTCGAGCACTCCGCAGAGGGCGAGGAAGGAAACCCAGCGCCGAAGACGCTCCTGATCTATGCCTTGTGCGCGCGCGACGCGGGCCAAGCGTTTCTCCAGTCGCTCTCGCGGCTTCGGATTGGCGCTCATCAAAAGGGTTCCATCTGTGCATGAGCATCACGGACCGCCCTCAGATACTCTTCGACCCGCCGGCGGAGCCGCCTCAATTCCGCGTCATCGATGAACCCCTCGCGATGTGCATCCGCGATGGCCTGACGGATCAGATCGATTCTCTCGCCGGATTTCAGAAGATCCGCTACGGTCCTCGGAACCGATGTAAGTGGCACTCCTTCGTGGATCGTGATCTCGTCTGGACTCAGATCCCCACGATGAATAACAATTCCCTTCGGCTTCTGGCGGCGAAGTCGCGCAGTCTTCGGGACTGTAAGGTGTATTGAACGAGGATTGGCATCCGAAATGTCGTACGCCGCCAACGCTGTCGCGTGGGAGATGGCGACGTGGTCGGGCCCCCGATTGGCCTTAGCCCAAAGCACCGCCTCACGGTATTGGGAGAATGGGCCGGGCGAGAAATAGGGGATGCGATAAACGCCGCGAGATATGCGTTCGATACGACCCCGCTGGACGAGCCGAGCCAAAACGGAATCTGTAAGCCCCGCTTCGCGAGCTCGATCAGCGGTTACGAGACCGTCGCTTTCTGCCGCCAGCGAGGCGAGTTCGTTGAAGCGTGATCGTGGCATCCTGCAGCGCACCACCAAAATTCAGTGCTGTCAATATCTTTCCATATTGGAACTATTTTGACAAGCCCGCCGTGGGCCCTGCGACCAGGTGTCAGCCCTTAAAATGCTCTTGCCGCTAGACACGAAGACGGCCTTAGCGAAATGGAGCGGCCCGCCTCTCCGAAGGCGGGCCGCTCACGAATCTCAGAACGGAGTATCATCGGCGGCAATCAGCGGTGCTGCCGTGACTTCGTCTTCGCGCTCCGCTTTCTCGGCTCGGTCCAGCGTTAAGATCGAACTGGCGTGAATCTCGACTGAACGAATCTTCGAATCAGAGCCCTTCGGCTGAAACTCCCGATACCGGAGCTCGCCTTCGACCTCGACGAACGCACCCTTCTTGAGAGAACCGGCCCATTCGCCGAACTTCCCCCAGACAACGATGCGATGCCATTCCGTGCGATTTTTGTATTCACCGGATTCACGGTCCTTCCAGCTCGCGGTGGTCGCGACGGAAAACCGTGTATGGGCGACGCCTTGGCCGGTGAAGCGAGTCTCAGCGTCATTGCCGATGAACCCGATGAGTGTGATGCGATTCTTGCAGAACATCTTGTGTCTCCTTTTCTTGCCCGTTTCTGTTGGGGCGACCAGATTTTCGACGGTGCTAATGGAGCACGTGCAGCATACACAGTTCAGCGGCCCGTTGGTGCGTAAAATCACTGCACGACGGCCAAATGCAGAGCCGAGGTCGCTCTCTAACCA
>JASHSD010000693.1 GCA_030036985.1 Bryobacteraceae bacterium | reverse complement strand
CGATGCCTTCTCCGTTTTCGAAGCGATGAATCCGGGGCATCCTCGTCGCCCGGACGCTCGATCGGGCGCAGCGTGGCCAATCCGACACAAGCGGAAAACCACGCCGCATTGGCGGGAATATGCAGGTTGAAATCGAACAGACTGTGGGTCAGAAGACCGCAACAACCGACGGCGGCCCCAATTCGGAGCGCGCCTCTTACTTCACCGATCTGTGAAAGCAGCCCGGCAGAGAACGTCATTCTGATAAACAGCGCCAAAGCAGTCAGCATCAGCAACGCGCCCGGGACACCGGCCTCAGCCAGAAATTCGGCGAAATCGTCGTGCGCGTGATCGAAGGACAGATTACTTACGAAACTCTGGTATTGCGGATAAACCACATTAAAGGTACCCAGGCCCGTCCCCGCGGCCAAATGATCCCGGAAGATGCGCAGACTGTCCGCCGTAAGCTCCGGACGCTGCGAGGTGACATCGGGATCGGTAAGGTGGACGATCATCGCCAGTCGCGCACGCGTGTCCGGTGGCGCCAGAGTCAGCCACAAGACGCCCACCGCGACCACGAGCGTTCCGGCGCAGACGCCGACCACGATCTTTCGCTTGAGCAGACCCGAGGCGATCAGAAACCCGCCGCCGATCAGCAGTTCGGCTATCAGAGCCAGCAGCCCGCCCCGACTGCCGGTCATCAGGAGTGAGACCACGGCCAGTGTGAGGCCGAACAACGGAAGAACCGGGGTCCCTTTGCGGCCGGCCGCGACGAGTGAAGCGGCGGAGAGAGGCGCCAGCATCTCCATGAGACCGGCGTAGTGATCGCGGTCCACGTAAGCGCCGAAATTATCGCTGGGCGAAGGAACAGCCCAATAGATCTGGTTGTGCGTCGACAAGCTCTGCAGGATTGCGAACAGGGCGTACAGTGTGGTGAAGCCCAGGACGGCGTAGCTCAGAAATCGCCATTCGCGGCGCGGCGCGTATTGATACAACTGCGTAACCAGGAAAAACATCGTCAGCGCGGCGCCAAGCTTCACTACCGCTTCACGGGTATCGGAAGGATTCAATGAAGTCTCCGCAAACAGTTGTGTCAACCCAAGCGCGAGAGTAAGAGCGCCCGGGATGTAAAGCCACGACCAGGAGACCCGCTGCGCGCCGAATGCAACCGCGGCCGCCCAAAGCAGGAGAGCGAGCGCCATCGCCAAAACCATGCTGCCCCACGCCCAAGGCTGGACCGCGCCGAATGCCAGGGGGCAGAACACCAGAACCGCCAGCAGCGCGAACCGAGCCAGGCGCGCCGCCAGGCTTTCACGCATCGATTCCATCCGGGCGCGTGGGGAAGCCATCCTTACCAAGCATTCCTTATCGGTTTGGGAGCGGCATCTTATGCAGCTCAACATCGTCCAAGCCGAAGCTCCCCGAGATCTCCATCGGATAAGTGCGGCTGCGAGGGCGGTCCAGCTGCAGCCGGATCATATTGGCGGCGGGTCCGGTGTGAAAGGTCATGCGGATCCGATGCCACGGCGTACTTCCCGTGGTTGAATCCGTCGACATGTCCAGGCATTTCGGACAAGCCGCGTCAAAAATGTGAAGCCGCGGGCCGCTGTCGGAAGTGATCGCTTCGGACCGCACCCAGGCGGATAATTCATAGGGAGTATCAGGTTCCACGGGGATAAGTTGATAAGCCAGAATAAAGTCGTCGTTTCTGTTAACAGGAAAATCCGTGCGGAGATAGGCATCGCCCTGAAAGCCGCCAGGAGTGACGTCAGTCGACGCGTATTGCGCCTGCGTCACCGTCCAGCCGGGGCCGGAGCCGGCCGGATTTTCGAAACCGCCGTTAAACACCAGATTTCCCAGCGGGAGAGGAGGGTTGATAACACCCAGTTTTTCCAGATCCGCCAAAATCGTGCGCGCCTGGCCGCCTTGCCCGCGTTGCATCACGGCGTTCAGGTACGGAGCGACGGACTCGAAAGAAAGCGGCTTCCCCGCGGCCGCGGTATGCGCTGCGAGTTCCCGCCACAATCGAAAAGCGTCGTCCCCATCGCCCGTGCCGACCAGGTGTTCCATATAACGCAGCTCTGTGGTTGGACCCGCGGCGATGAACATTTCCTCCACCGAACGGCGAGTGCACTCGATGCAGTTCATGACGCTGAGCAGGACGGCCTGGTCGTAGTCCGGCGCCATTCGCAGCGCCTCGCTTAGTTCACGGATTCCCGCTTCCGCCTGATCGTGACGGATGTCGAAGTTGGCAGTCAACCACAGAACCTCGGGATTTTTCGGCTCCGCGCGCCGGAACGTCCGCATGGCCTTCTCGGCGCAATCAAGATCCCCCAGGATTTCACAGGCGGAGGCGAGTTCCTTCCAATACCTAGGTTCTTTCGGATCCAACGCGACAGAACGGCGTATTTCCCCGACTGCGCGCTGGTACTGCGGATTGTTCAGCGGCTGAAGGAGGAGAAGCGCGTCCTGGTAATACGCCTCCGGATTCCGCGGCCAAAGGGTCTCGGCCCGCATGATACGGTCGTGGTCGCCGGAAGCGGCGAGCATTTCGCTGCCGGCCACCACGATGGCCTCGTGCGCAAGCAGGAGACTGCACACCAGCGCGCCGGCAGCCAGAATCAGACGCCCGACCACGGTTCTCGGCTCGCTAATGTCCCGTCCCACCTGATCTTTTATACGATAAGACAAGCGCCGAGACCAGTCTCGGCTCGGCAAGCACCAGCGCTTGCATCACGATGGCGTCGGCATTGTTGTCAACAAACCCAATTGTCAACAAACTCAGGAAGCCGGTCAGTTGACGCGTTCCTGACCTTCGCTTTCATCCGCACCCTTGTCTTTCAACGCCTTCCGGTCGCTGTAATAGTCACGATAGTAACGGCCGTATCCGTATCCATATCCGTATCCATATCCGTACCCGTAAGTGTAATGGCCGTAATATCCATCGCGGCGGGTATCCACTTTGTTGAGCACAGTCCCGAGGAGCTTCCCGCCGGCGAGGGTGATAACACGGCAGGTACGCAATAAGGCTCCCCGGGTTGTCTTCTCGCTTTCGGCGATCAGGACAACACCGTCGGCCATGCTGGCAAGAATAGTGGCGTCCGTAATCAGCAGAACCGGCGGGGAGTCGATGACAATCGCGGCGAACTGATTCCGGGTCTCTTTGATCAGTGCTTCCATAGCCGGAGAAGAAAGCAATTCGGCCGGATTCGGCGGGTGGGGACCGGGGGTCATTATCGACAGGCCAGGCAGGTCGGGATATGGCTGAACGGCGGCTTCAAGCGTGGCGCTCCCGGTCAGCACGCTGCTGAGACCAACCTTATTGGCCAAGCCGAGATTCCTTCCTATGCTGGGCCGGCGGAAATCGGCGTCCAACAGAAGGACCCTGCCGCCTTTTTGAGAAAGGGCCGACGCGAGATTCACCGCCGTTGAGGTTTTTCCCTCCGCCGGATTCGCGCTTGCAACCAGGATTACCTGCGGCGGGCGGTCGG
>JASHSD010000692.1 GCA_030036985.1 Bryobacteraceae bacterium | reverse complement strand
CCGTGCTGGACGTAACGAAGGTCTTCCCCTTCGCCTCGCAGAACGCCGTGGTCGTGCGCTGCGACGCGGACACCATGGCGCTGGTAGAAAAAATGATCGCCGCTCTGGATAAGCCGCGCCCCGAGGTCATCGTCGATGTGATGGTGATGGAAGTCAACACCAGCCACATGACGAACATTACGGCGTCGTTCGCCGGCACGGGCCTCACGACGAGCGCGATTTTCGCGCCCCGCCCCGGCATCACCACCCCCGGTATCCAGACCGCCACCAGCACAACCGGTTCCACCACTACAACCACCGGCACCACCGCGACCACGACAACGCCCACGACGACCACCTCGACGTCGACTGCCGGCACGCCCACGAGCACCACCGTTCCCCTCAGTGAACTGGGCCACATCTCGAGCGCGGATTTTTCGCTCACGAGCCTGCCCGGCGCCGCGCTCGAAGCGATATTGAACGACGCGCTCACGAAGGTCCTGCAGGCGCCCCAGATTCGCGCCACGGACAATCAGAAGGTCACGCTCAAAATCGGCGAGAAGGTGCCCACGGCCAGCGGCAGCTTCCAGCCGGGCGTGGCGGGCGTCGGCGTCAGTCCGCTGGTCAATACGCAGTTCACCTATCTCGATGTCGGCGTGAACATGGAAATGCTGGCGAAGATTCATCAGAACAACGAGGTGTCGCTGCACATCGATCTCGACATCTCGCAGGTCGACAGTTACCAGAATCTGGGCGGCATCTCGGAGCCGGAAATCGGCCAGAACAAGGAGACCGCCGACGTTCGCCTCAAGGAAGGCGAGGTCAGCCTGATCGGTGGCATCATCCAACGCACGGACTCCAAAACCACGTCTGGAATCCCCGGCTTGGCGAATATTCCACTGCTGGGGTGGCTGTTCAAAGGCGTCAACACCGACCTGGAGCGGAATGAGTTGGTCATCGCGCTGATTCCCCACATTGTGCGCGAGCCCGACATCACCGCTTCGGATCTGGCGGAAGTGGCTTCGGGCACGCAGCAGCAGATCAAGGTGCAGTATGCGCCCGAGCCTCTGACTCCGGCGCAGAAGGCCGAGGCGGCCGCGCCTGTCACGCCGCCTCCGGCCACCGCGCCTGTTCCGGCGTTGCCCGCAACCGCGCCGCCGGCAACGGCGCCACCAGCAACGGCCCCCCCGCTGACGCCGCCGCGAACCGCTCCGCTCGCTGGAGCCGCCCGGATCAGCTTCCGTCCGCAGGCGACCGAGACGCAGCTCAATTCGACCATCACCGTGACCCTGGCCGGCGACAACATCACCAACATGGCCGGGGCGGCGGCCATGTTGCGCTTCGATCCGCGTATTCTGCGCGTCAACAACATCGTCGCGGGCGATCTCCCCCTGCGGGGATTGCCGGCGGGCCGGTCTCTCGAGCCTTCGAAGAACATCCTGAACGACAGCGGCATGGCGGATATGAGCGTCAATCGCGGCCCCGCGGGAACCATCTCCGGCGGCGGCGGTTTGTTCACAATCGTGTTTCAGGCGGTGGGACGGGGCAACACCACCGTTTCCGTGTCATCGGTCTCGCTGACCGGACCGGGGGGAGCGATGATCGGCTCTTCTCCGCCGCCGCCGCTTGTCGTAAGCGTTAAATGACGTTAGCGTGAAATGAAGACTGTGAGGCAATCCCGAAGCGGCATGACGTTGGTGGAGCTGATCGTGGCATTCACCATCCTTCTCATCCTGAGCAGCATGGCGGTGCCGGTGGCGCGCACCCGGGTCCGGCGCATGAAGGAGCACCAGCTTATTCAGAACGAAGAGGAGATCCGCAAGGCCATCGACAAGTACAAGGATATGGCGGATGCGGGCAAACTGGGCGTCCAGAAGCAGGACAGCTACGGATACCCCGAGTCGCTGCAGGCGCTGGTGGACGGGGTGAAAGGCTCCGGGCAGTCGTCCGACACGAAAATCAAGTTTCTGCGCCGCATTCCCCTCGACCCCATGACCAACTCGCGCGAGTGGGGCTTGCGGAGCATGCAGGACGATCCGACGAGCGGCAGCTGGGGCGGTCAGAATGTATTCAACGTGTATACCAAGAGCGACGAAAAGGCGGCCGATGGCACTCCCTATTCGGAGTGGTAACACGTCCTTTCCGAGCCGCGACGGTAAGGGAGCGCTGCCCGGCGCGGTCAGAATGTTTTCAACACCCCCTACCCGGAGTGGTAACACGTGGCGCAGGCACTCGTGCCTGCCGGGCCGGGACTCATCCCGGCCCCTGCTCCGTCGCGGCTTCACCCTCATCGAAATGATGATCGTGATGGCGATTATCGTCATCCTGATCTCGGTCGCTGTGCCGTACTATCAGAAGGCGATCATCCGCGCCAAGGAAAGCGTACTGCACAACAACCTGATGGCGATGCGCTCCGCCATCGACGAATACACGTACGACAAGCAGAAGGCCCCCCAGACGCTGCAGGACCTGGTCAGCGCCGGTTACCTTCACGACGTGCCCGAAGATCCGATCGCGAAGACCCACGAATGGAAGACCATCATCGAAGATTCGGCCCAGGCGGTGGACCAGACCGAGCCCGGGATCTTCGACGTCCGCAGCGAGTCGGACAAGATGTCGTCCGAAGGCACGCCTTATTCGGACTGGTGACGGCGCGCGCTATTTGGCCGGGCTGTAATCGAGATCGATCTGAATCGGCTGGCCGGTGGGCATGACTCGCAGAATCAGCTTCGTGGGCCGGTCGGAGCTTCCCGGGACGGGTGTGACCGTGACCTGCGTGGATTCGAGCGCTCCCAGATTGGGTTTGGCAATCTCAACTTTGAGGGCAGGCGATTCGCCTTCGACAGCCAATGACACGGTTCCCGGCAGCGTGTTCTTCAGTGTCATCGTGACCGGCTTGGAACTGCGCGGATCGATCAACAGCTTGTGCGTGTCCGGCTGAACTCCGTTTTCGAGATTGGCAACCGTCCCCCTGCCCGGGGCTTTTGACAGGTCCGCGAGCCCTCCCCCTACGCCATCGGAGACCTTCATCCGTCCAAACGGCGTATCGATGCCGGAGGTATCGACGTACCAACACCACTTTCCGCCGTCGAGCTTCCATTTCGAATGAAGCGGGAAGTCCACCACGGCGGGACGTGCCCCAAGAATCCTCATCGTCATTTTCGTGACTACCGTAACGTCGGCGGAGTGACCATCCGGCAAATACTTAATGATTTCCAGCTTGAAATCGTGGAGCTCGGGTTTCTGGGTGTCGTAATAGTAGTCCTTGCTGTCTTCGGCAACGAGAGACTCGGCCTGCCGGAACTTGTGGTCGACCTGAAGCTGATAGAACTGCTGTATGCGGTCCCGAAGCGCGGCGTCCACATCGGCAGGGGGGGCGGCAAAGCCCGGAATCGGAAGTGTGAGGGAAAAGAGGAGAATCGTGGAGGAAAAGCGCATGATACCCTCAACCAGACTAGCATTCAAAAACAAAAAAGAGGGAGCGCCGAAGCACTCCCTCTTGTGAAGCAAGCGAACAAGAACCCCCTAGAACGTGGGTGAGGTGGCAGTTCCGTTATTGGTCACGATCGCCAGATAGCCTTCCGTGATCGTGCCGTTTGTGATCAGCGCAAATCCATGCGCGTCGGAGAAATCCGCCGTTACGATCAGGTATCCGTCAAAGCCGGCCGCCACGGTGGAAAGCAGGAACGGAGTGCCTACAGTGCCGGCCGGAGTTGCCGCGGATGAAGTAACGGGAGCGGTCGGCGCGTTTGTGCCGTAGAAGTAAATCGTGTATCCGCCAGGCGTCCCGGTCGCCTTGGCCGAATACTGCCCGCTGTCGCTGAGGCCCGCTGTTGCATTGGTAATCGCGATACCGGTGTCAAATCCGCCGGCGTTCGTTACGTACGGGAACACCAGAGTGGTTGTGCTCTGGATAAGCGTACCGGCGGTGGTCGGCGGTGTGGTGGCCGCGCTGGCGGTGTTCGGGGTCTGAGTGGTCGAATACTGCGGGTAGCCGGTACCCGTAAATCCGGCCAGAACGATGCTTACCGCAGGTGGCAACGTCGAGACGCTCGTTACCAGCGATGCAGTGGGGACGACTTCGGAGAGGGCGAAGGATGCGGTTCCCGCGCCGCCTGCGTCATCGGCTGTGACGCCGTAGTAGATTGTCGAAGAACCGCTAACGGGAGCCGGGAGTTCGACTAAGCCTGAAACAGCGGTGGGCGTTGTGACGGTTGTAGCCGCGGTGCTGCCGGTAGCCGAGGTGTACGCTGTGAGCGAAAGGGGCGCTGTGCCGATCGTCGCGGGAACATAGTAGTTCACATTCGCGTTAAGGTTGCTGAACGTGACCGCGAGACGTGTTCCTTGTGATGTGATCGTACTGCCGTTTTGTACGTCGCTCATGCTCTTGAGGGCAACGAAGGGAAGTACACCCCCAAACCCTCCATTTATCGTCACCGTTTCCACGGTATATGCGGACGTCGGCGTGGTGCTGGCAAGCTGCACCCCAGGAGACGCCACGTCAGTAGTGGCTGCAAGGGACGCCTTCAGGTAGGAGGCCGCGAAGCTGCTCGGGCTGCCGACCGTAACTCCGCTGGTCGGCGTTACGCTGAGGCTGACCGAAATCGAGGGTGCGGTTGACGCAGACGCCTCTACCCGAAGGCCGCTGACAGTTATGGTAGTGAGCGGAGCAGTTACCGAAGTGAACGAGACTTGGACGGTTGTCGGCCCGGTCTGGGTGACAACGCCTGTAGTGTCCCCCGAATTGTCCGTTACTGTCGCATCAATCTGGCCCGGAACCGTCGCGGTCGACGGTGTTTCGTTGGTAAATGGAACAGTAGAGGTGATAATAAAGCTGACTCCACCTGTAACCGAAGTGGCTGCGCCCGTGGTATTGCTTATAACCAATGGCGGCAGTTGCTCCGTGAGACCCTCGGCAGCGACAAAGTTGGCCGTAGCGCCGACGCAGAGGACTGGGATAGGGGAAGTGCTTGTCCCGGCGCACTGTCCGAATGCGCTGCCGGCTGCGAGAACTGCGCCCGCCATACCTAAAACTACTTTTCGAAAATCAAACATTCGTGTTTCTTCTCCTTGAGAGATAAAATTCGGTTTGAATCGGTCGAAGTTCTCTACAACCTGAGCCTCAACTACAACAGATATCTTTGTACTGCCCAGTGAAACTTCTCCGTGTCGGGCGGAGGATTTGAAACACCGGCGTGCCTCAAGTGGTCGCCTGGCGGTACATCCTGATGGGTGCAAACGCTCCTGTTTGATACGGGCGTCTGCGACCGGAATTTGGTGCTGACCAGAACTCTCTGATAGATCCGAATCCTTAAACTATCCCAACAACTGTGGGGAAGTCAAGGATTTTCCTCCATCTTTCTCAGACTATATCGACTCGGATTGCGTCGCGCAAGCCCTTTCGGGCAGGTATTTTCGGTTATTTCGGGTCAAAATGATAACTACCAAAGTAGAAATTATGAGCTTTCCCCCGCGGCCGTCGCTGGCGGGCCGCACCAGTCCCGCGTCACCTCAGTTGGTGGCTTGCTCGGGCGCAGGGCCACGGCCCCCACGTCCCGCCGGAGCGGGCGCCGGCTTCGGAAACTCGGCCTTGCCATCCAACGCGAACACGAACAGCTCGGGCGGGAAGTCCACCGTCGCATCGTTGGGCCCGACGCTGTTGGCCGGGCGCCCCAAGCCGCCCATGAACGCGACATACTGCTTGCCGTCCGCTTCATAAGTGATCGGCGGAGCCATGCCCGTGCGCCCGGTTTTCACTTCAAACAGCTTCTCGCCCTTGTCCGCGCTGTAGGCCCGGAACCAGCCGTCGTTGGTCACCTGAAACACCAGATTGCCGGCCGTAGTCGCTGTTCCGCCGCCTATCCCGCCGCCGCCATCCGCCCGCCACACCAGCTTCTTGTTGACCGGATCCCACGCCTGCAGACCGCCGCGAACACCGTCGGGAGCCATAGGTCCGATCGACGGGCTCAAGTGGCGCACCTCGCCCGAAGGACGCACATACCCGGTCGCGCCCGGCTTCAATTCCTCGGTCGCCTGATAGAGAAACGGCCCGTAGGATGCCGGAATGTAGACAAGGCCCGTCGCGGGGTTGTACGACATGGGAGACCAGTTGTGCGCGCCGCCGCCGGTCGGGTAAATCTCAACGCCCTCCTGGTCGTAATAAGCCTCGGGATTCACCATCGGGCGGCCACGCTCATCCATGCCGACAGCCCAGTTCACCTTCACGAACGGAGACGCGGAAAGAAACTCGCCGGTGGCGCGGTCGAGGACGTAGAAGAAGCCGTCCTTCGCAGCCTGCACGACGACCTTGCGCTGCCGGCCGTTGATATTCAGGTTCAGCAGCATCAACTGCTGCACGCTGTCGAAATCCCAGTTATCGTTGGGCACCGTCTGGTAGTGCCACTTGAGCTGGCCGGTGGCGAGATCGACGGCAAGGATTGAGCAGGTATAGAGGTTGTCCACGTTCTGCGCGCCGCGGAACTTCTGCACCCAAGGCTCCGCGTTGCCGGTGCCGACGTAGACGAGATTGGTTTCAGGATCGTAAGCTATGCCGTCCCAAACCGCGCCGCCGCCGCCGCGTTTATAAAAATCGCCGCCCCAGGTTTTGGCCGCGACGCGCATGGCTTCGTTCTCGAACGGCTTCGACGGATCGCCCGGAACGGTGTAGAAGCGCCACATGCGCCGGCCGGTTTTGGCGTCATAGCAATCGAAGAAACCGCGGGTGGGTTTGTCGCCGCCGGAAACGCCGACGATCACCTTGTCCTTTGCGATGCGCGGGGCCATGGTGATGGTGTAGAGATCCTGCGGGAAGGCCACGCGCGCTTCCCAGACCGGCTTTCCGGTCAGCGCGTCGAGCGCGAAGAGACGCCCGTCGATTGCGGGCGCGTAGATCTTGCCGTCATACAAGGCCATGCCGCGATTGACGATGCCGCAGCAGATGCGGGGCCGGACCGCTGTCTGGTTCACCTCGGGATCCCATCGCCAGATCTGCTTGCCCGTGCGCGCGTCGAGGGCGTAAACCACGCTCCAGCTGGTGATTCCGTAGATTGTATTGTTCCAGGCCAGCGGCGTGCCTTCCTGATTGCCGCCGCCGGCGCCGACCACGTAGGTCCACGCGAGGCCGAGCCGGCTCACGTTTGACGCGTCGATCTGTTTGAGCGCGCTGTAACGCGTCTCGTTTTGCGAATGGCCGTAGCTTAACCAGGACCCAGGCAGAGTGTCGGCGGGCGTGCCGGCGTTTTTCAGGACCTCCATGTCCACGTTCTGCTGCGCCCGCGCACCAGTGATGAAGCCTGGCGCCGCGGCGGCCATAGCGAAGATCCAATAACGATGAAAGCCGGACATGCGGTCATTTTATGCCCAATCGAAGCG
>JASHSD010000691.1 GCA_030036985.1 Bryobacteraceae bacterium | reverse complement strand
ATTTTTCCTTCGGGTACAGCCGGAACGTGTACTGGGAGATCGACTGGTTTGTCCGGGAACGCCTCATCCGGCATCTGCGACGGCGCAGCCAGAGACCGTTTCGACCACCGGAAGGAGTGAGCTGGTTGGACTTCTTTCAACGGATGGGACTGGTGAAGCTGACGCGCCTTACCCCGCAAGGACCCGCATGTGCCTGATCAGGATCTTCAGGAGAGCCGGACGTGGGAAATCTGCATCTCCGGTTCGACGAGGGGAGGGGAGTCCTTGCGACCCCCTCCTACTCTACCGGCTTTGTAATGCTTTCCGAACATCAGCAGCGGCCCGAAGGCGTCCCGGTTATCCATGTCGACGAGTTTTCCGAGCCGCGACATCGAGAGAGCGTCAGCAGCTTTGCCCCATCTCTTTCAGCGATACAGGAACTGGGAATTAGAGTACAAATACGAGGTGCGTTCCGCGGTTTGCGGATGCATACTTGATTCGTTATTCCGCGATAAGCCAGTCCTATGCGCTATTTTATCGTTATTATATTCAGTATTTCGGCTCTCAGCGCCGGAGAAACTACGGCTCTCTTTCAATCCGAATCTCTGACGGCAGGGCCCTTTCCATCCGACCAACTGACTGTCGCCGCCGCCGATCAGAGGACGGGCCGTCAGATCAATATCCCGTCAACCCCTTGTTCCACAAGCTTCACCGGGGTACTCTGCGGCGTTACCAGCCAATTGAACGTGCTGGACGGCTTCAGCATCAATCCTCGTACCATGATCTGCTTTTCCGCCGCGATCGATCCCGGCACTTTGAAAAACGGAATCAGCTATTTCCCACTGGATGGATCTTCCAGCGCCATTTCCATAAATCAGATTTTTTACGATCCGGTTTCGAATTGCGCTTTCGCCAAGCCGGATAACGTGCTGCGTCAGCGGACCCGATATTTTCTTGCGGTGACGGATGCCGTTCAAGACAGCCAGGGCCAGAAAATCGGCGCCTCCTCCGCTTTCCAAACCTGCCTGGGCAATCCGACCAATCGGTATTGCGCCGCGCTCGCGCTGGCGGCGCTCCGCTTCACACCCCAGTTGAACGGCAATCTGGTGAGCGCGTCTCTGTTCACCACACTGAGCGCGACTACATGGCTAGAGGATGCACGGAATTTTGTGGATGCCAACGAGCCTGCGACATCTCTTCCGGCCGGTCCTGTTTCCGTTTTCTCCCTGAACAACCTCACGTCGATGACCTGGCTCCCGCAGGATGCACCCGCCGGATCGTCCGAAGCGATTCCTCTTTCGGCGCTGACCAATGTGGGCTCGGTGGCCTTTGGTCTCTTCCTGTCGCCCAACTATCTGAACGTCAGTGGCGCAGCAGCCGGATCGATTACGCCGACGCCCACCAATCAGGCGATCCCGCCGCCGATCCCGGTTCCGGGTACGCCCTCTACTATCCCGGCCGGATTCATTCCGGTCTCTTATCATTTGTTTCTTCCCGCCACGAAAAAGCCGGGGCGCGGATACCCAGTTGTCATCTATGGCCACGGGCTCGGCGATAACCAGTTCGGCGCGCCGACTTACATCGCTTCCACCCTTGCTTCCCACGGTTTCGCCACGCTCGCTTTCGAAATCACCGGACACGGCTATGGCCCGGGCAGCACGGTGCAGATCACGGACAACCAGAACAACACTTACGTGGTTTCCACGCCGGGCCGCGGCGTGGCATTTTCCTCCGCGCCCATCGGTCCCACCAATGGATGCATTCTGTCCGGAGCACTGGCGGTAAGGGACTGCGGCAGGCAAAGCGTAGTGGACCTGTTTGCCCTGGTTGAGATGCTGCGTAAGACCAACGGCCTTGGCTCGGTAAACCCGAATCGCATCTATTACATCGGCCAATCCTTCGGAAGCACCTACGGAACGATGTTCGATGCCGTCGAACCGGCGGTGGAAATGGCCGTTCTGAACGGGGACGGGGGCACTTCGGTCGACGTCGCCCGCCTCTCCATCAGCGGCCGGCCGCTGGCTTCGGCTTATCTCGAAAGCCTGAGTCCGGAGTTGCTGAACGTTCCGCCGGCGCCGCCGGAGGCGTATTTCAACGACAACTTCAACGACAACTATGTGTTCCGCGATGTGTCTCCGGTAGTGAACAACGTGCCGGAAGCGCCCGCCCTGCAGGCCGCGTTCGAAACAGCGGACTGGTTGGGCATGGTCGGCGATCCGCTCGCGTATGCGCAGCATCTTACGGTTGCGCCGCTGGCGGGCGTACCGCGGAAGACGACCTTGTTTCAGTTCGGGCTTGGCGATCTGGAGGTGGCCAACCCGACCGAATCCGCCATCGTGCGCGCCGCGCAGGCCCTGCCCTCGACGTGGTACCTGCGCTTCGATATCGCCGCGAACCTGCAGCCCTCGCTGCTCGGCGTGGAGCAGGCCGGCGTGCCTTACCCGATTCTGCCGCATCGTTTTCTCAGCAACCCGACCATTTTCGGCGTGACGCCGGAATTATCCATCTCCCTGGCCGAACAGCAGCAAGTAGCGAAGTTCTTCGAGGGCTGGGCATTTCCGGACGCGAACCGCTATCTGACGCCGCCGTTTGCCGCGGGCGACGGGCTGTTCGAATGGTCGCCCCCATTGCCGGAGACGTTGAATTTCCTGCAGATTCCTCAGTAGCTATTCGCAAAAACGAACTCATTCAATCCGACAGGCCACTCGAAAATACGAACCCATTTTCGTTCGGTCGAGCGGCGGCGCCGGTGACTCTGGGCGGCGCCGGTGACTCTGAATGTAACGCGGCGGCTGGATGGCCGGAGCGGTAAAGTCCGGCGCTGCAACGAGAGATCGCTGTGACTGCAATAGGTTTCACGTCTCCCGATGCCGCCAACCGAATACCGGCGGGGCACTCCTGATGTCCGGGCGGGGCCGTCTCCGCTTCCCTCCGAAAGTTGGGTAAATCAGAGGTTGTAGATGTGCAGCTCGGTACCCGAAGCGTTGAACCTCCTGCAGATTCCTCAGTAGTTGGAGGTTTTTATTTTAGCCGCTGTGGTCAAGCCATTCGCAAAAACGAACTCATTCCGTTCCTCAGGCCGCTCAAAATACGAACCCATTTTGGTTCGACCGAGCGGCGGCACGGGTGACTCTCAAGTGTAACGCGGCGTCGGATGGCGGGAGCGGTAAAAGTCCGGCGCTGTAAGGAAATTCGCTGTAACTGGAAAAGGTTTCATGTCTCCCGGCGAGGGGCGTTAAACTTCCCGCAGATTCCTCAGTAGTTCGGCTTAATCGCTCCCTTGCGGTCGCGGCTCAGAAAAGGGTCACGAGCGCGGGAAGAGGTCGCGGCGCGGGAAAGAGGTTGCGGCTGGGAAAGAGGTTGCGGCTGGGAAAGAGGTCGCGGCTCGGTAACGCTTTCCGAGCCACGACCGCGAGGGAGTGTTGCTTCGTCAGAACTGATAACGCAAAGCCATCTGCATGACGCGGGGAGCCGCGCCCGTCCCGTACCCGGTGATCTCGCCGAAGGTGGTCGGGGTCGCCAGACTGAGATTCGGGTTGCCCCACTCGACGTTATTGAAGGCGTTGTACATCTCCGTCCGGAAGCTGATGGTCTGGGCTTCCCAAGGCAGCCGGAAGCTCTTGTTGATCGCAAGATCCGTATCGAAGAAGTGAGGCCCGCGCAGGATGCCGCGGGTGCCCGACTGTCCCGGACCCGCTCCGACAAAATCGTTCACTACATTCGGGTTGGCGAAGATGCTGGGAATGCCGTTCGAGTCGAACTGGAAACCGCTCGAAGGCATTGTCGCTCCCGGCAGCAGGATGCCGAAAGCCGAGATGTCGTAGTTCACGTTGTAATCACCGGCGTCGCTGATCGTCAGAGGGGTCCCGGTGTGGAAGGTGACGAGGCCGGATACAAACCATCCTCCGATCACCTGATTGACCCAGCCGGGGGTGTTATTGAAGAAGGGTTTGCCTTTCCCGACCGGGAGTTCAACCACAAAATCCGCCGTGACGGTGTGGCGGGCATCGAAGTCGGACGACCCGACGAACGAGTTCGGCGCAAACGAATTCTGAATAAAACCGCCCGTGCTGGCGGGAGCGATCGCGGCGGCGCCGTTTGAAGCAATGGACGATTCCGACGCCGAACCGTTGTCGATGGAATGTCCGAAGGTGTAATTCAGGTCCCAGCCCCAACCGCCTTGGACGGGTCGGCGGAACACGACGGTCAGGGCATTGTAATGCGACCAGCCGTTGTTGGTGAAGACGTCGAGACCGGAATCCTGCAGCGGGAAGAACGTGTTGCAGCCGGTAATGACGAGGCAGCCGCCGGTAACGAGGGGGTTTCCGGAAACGTTCGAGCCCTGCCGGATGCGATCAATATCGTTCAGGCTGTCCAGCCAGCTGCCGGCGTAGTTGTTGTATACGTCGTAGAAGAAATTGGCGCTCGGGCTGCCTTTGATGTAGAAGTTGGCAAGAGCCGGAACCATATCGTTAAACCAGGGCTCGTTGGGCACGAGGCTGGGATTCGCCTTCACCTGCGCGGCCGTCAGACCGCTGTCGTACAGGTTTGCCAGAACCTGGCCCGCAGCCGCGAACGTCTGCCCCGAAGTCGGATCGGTGAAATTGCTCAGCGGTTGGCCGTAGTCCTGTTCGATAAGCCCGCGGTGGCCCAACCGTCCCGCGTACCC
>JASHSD010000690.1 GCA_030036985.1 Bryobacteraceae bacterium | reverse complement strand
CTCGACCGGAGCCAATCTCTGGATTATCCGATATCCCCCAATCCCGCGATGTACATCTCGTCGGTCTGAGGCGGAGCCTCGTTAGGGTGATGGCTTGATTAAGGATGGATTCGGTACCGTCTATTAAGCCCATTTCAAGGTCGAGTGCCACTTGCAGCCGCAAGGCTGATGCTTGCACCTTGGGTGGTAGTTCGTTCCACAACGCGCGGTCGCCTCGCAGTGTTGCTAGCTTCGATCCCACCTCCCCTCTGTAGCCGCGTCGGAGAGCCTCCCTCAATGACTCGACCTCTTTCCTTGTTGAGTCACCTAAAAGAGACCTTAGAAGGGTAAACTCGGCCTCTCTAAGACCGGATTGGGCCCACGCGGCTGGCAGATATTCGGGACCGCATAGTAGACTGAGCCAAGTATTGCTGCGCAGGTATTGGTGGACCAACGCCGGACGCTTTCGGAGCTTCTGAAGAAGTGTCGTGCCGCCCCACAGTTGAAAGTCAATGTTTTTCCGTTTGTAGCGGGCCTTTTGGTCGACTTCCTCCCTCTGAACCTTAGGGTCCTCGGCGTAGTCCGCAACCACAACGATGAACCGGCGTACGTCCTGTGGTTTCCAGTATTTCCAGCAGGCGTCGAACTCTGCGCAAGCTTTTCGGACGAGCGTGATGCTCACCGTCTTGTAGCATTTACACGAAGCTGTAAGCTTGCCGCCGGATTCTATAGAGGCTGTAACGTCGGCTCCAAACTGTTTTTTCCCGCGCGTGCCGTGAAGACGGGCATCCCGTCAATGTCGGTTCCTCGGCCAAAATCGCGACAGTAAGATCTTGAAACTCGTATTCGTCCAGGCGCCAGAACTCTGGGCGGGTTTGGGAGGAAACTGATGGCGGAACCTCGGCCATACGATGCCTGTTTAACAATTTTAGCCGAAAATGTTTGGGCATTCCGGCAATTTAGTGGGTCGTCGGCATAAGGTCGACCGCCGCAATGGAAGTAGATGGCGGTAATGAAGTTGCGAGTACTGCGGAAGCCGCGGGCAGTGTACTTCACCCACTGGACCTTTGAGTTGATGGATTCGCTGGTGGCATTGGTGATGCGATGCCGGAGATAGGTGATGATGTTTTCAAATCGCCGGTGGATCATGCGCGCTTTCTCGACGATGGGTTTTAATCGGCACCGGGTTGCCCAGCTTCGCCAACCGCGGTAATGCCGGCGGGCCGGCCGCTCATAGAAGTATTCGAAGAACGCCATCATTCCCTCTTTGAGCGCCCACGCCCGGGCGGTTTTCAGATTGCTGTCGCGCAGAGCGGCAAACTCTTTTCGATCCGCCGGGTCCATTTTTCCGGGATGACGCAGCCAGTCGTATCGGGTTCCGGCCAGCCGCTCGTCGCCGCGGGCTTTGAGGTGTTTGTTCTCCCGCCGCCGAACCTGATCGACGGCTTCCGAAAGATGTTTGGCGATGTGGAATTTGTCGAAAACGATCTTGCGCCGGGCGTCGGGCAGATGGTTCAGAGTTGAGTTAACATACGGGTCCCACATGTCCATCGCCACTGCCCGCACCGCTTCGATCTGCGCTTCCGTCAACGAAGACCAGAACTCATCCAGTGTTTCGGCCGTGCGGTGTTCACCCACGAACAGCACCCGGCCCCGATCCAGATCGTTCACCAGAGTGAAGTAATGATGGCCCCGCGTAAAGGACTTCTCATCCACGCCGATGTGCGCGACCGGCTCGGCTTTGCGCCGCTCCAGGCCGCGTTTGACGGCACGCTCCTGAATCGTGTGAACCTCGTCCCAGCTGAGATGGAGCCGTTCGGCGACAGCTTTCTGGCTGGCGGCCAGCAGCCAGTCACTCGCGAGACGTTCAAACAGCGCAGTGAACCGGCTCCCCGGCTCAGCCCACGGCAACTTCACCGCTTTGGCGCCATGATCGGGACAGTTGCTGCGCGGCGGCTCGGCCTCCAGAATCGTCCGCAGCTGACAGGTGTCCAGATGGCGCCAGCGCCGCTTCGGCTGATGGTCATACAGGCCGCAACTCCTCCCGCATTCCGGACACGGCCAACTCGCCGACTCATCATGCGTCAAGCGGACAATCACCTCGCCAGCCTTCAGGTCGAGGTCCACCCCATCCACCCGCCACGGCTCCCGTACTCCCAATATCTGCGCGTAAAGATCCCGGTCTTGCACTCACCCATTATGCGGACCACCCACTACATTCCCGGATGGGCCAAATGTTTTTACGCGGCAACTTGCTGGGCCCGAGGGGGTCCAGTCACCTTTGTAAAACACCACAAAACCAGCTACCTTGGAATCGAAGGCTTCCGCAGGCAGCAAAGATGAGCAGAATCATCGAATTGCCAGACGACGTTTACGAAAGCCTCGAAAGAGTCGCACGCGAGCAAGGGTTTACGCCGGTCGGCTGGATCGCAAATGCCGTCCCGCCCCTCTCCACCGAACGCCTCCTCGCGGATCTGCTGGAAGGACTGATCGGAACCGTTAACAGCGCCGAAGTACCGGCAGGTCAGCGCCGGCATGCGCCATTCTCTGAAGGACTCACGCGGAAATTCCAAAAGCAGGGATCCGCGGAGTATGATCACGCGGCCAGCCTTCGATCTGCCGCAATAAATCGGTTCCGCATCCGGATACCTTGAACGGAGTAAACTTTTTAGCTGAGATGGTGCAATCCGATTCCAGAGCGGCGGCTCACGCGGACTGCTGAGGAAAGTATTCGATCCCGGCGGGCACGGCATGACTCGCCCGCTGGACGAAGATATTCTCTCGCTTGATTTTCTTCAGCTTGACGCTGACCGCGTTGCCGACCTCAATGCGAAGGCGAACGAGGGAACACTCACCGAGAGCGAAGAGGCGGAACCGGAAGCATACATAAATGTCGCCGATCTTCTCGCGTTTTGGCAATCGAGGGCCAGGCAGACATTACAAGATCGGGCGTGAAAGACCTTTCAGGTGAAGGCCGGCGCCGGTTCTTGTACGACATGCCGATAACTTCGTATGGCATCTCGCCGAAAAGTTTTTTGGCGACCGAAAACGCGGCTTCGGTATCGATGTCACTTCTTTCCGGGCTTCCACAACAGGCGCTCAGGATCAAACAAGACCGCGCCAACGGCAGCCATAAACCCGCGTCGCCCGATGTTATGCTGCGCCTCTGATCGAATCCTCGACCGCTTCCGGGTGTTTGTCGATCACCGCCAGCAGGACGCGCGCCGCGCCGTCGGGTTGATTCCGTCCCTGCTCCCAGTTCCTGACCACTGCGCGCGAGAAACCGAACCTCGCCGCAAATTCGTCCTGAGTCATGTTCAGCCGCCGCCTCACTTTGCGCACGTCGATCGACGGAACCTCGACGGTGGTTATGCGAACTCCGGGGACGTCCTCTCCTTTGGCCCAGGCGAGCGCCTGGCGCGCGCTCCTGACGATGCTGCTTTCTTCCGCGGCGGGTTTGCCGCGCTTCTTTTTCCGCGTAGTCATTTCCCTCTTCTTCTCTGATACTGCTTCGCAATCTCCGGAACGAGCTTCCGGAGTTCGTTTCGTTCAGCCCTGGTGAGATTCGCCTTTTCGTTTTTTGCGAACAGATCGAGCGCGATCAGCGGCATCGACTGATCCTGGAACCAGCAGTAGATAACCCGGACGCCGCCACGCTTGCCTCTGCCCTCCGCGCCCCACCGCACCTTGCGCACGCCGCCCGTTCCCGCCATCACTTCGCCCGACTCCGGGTGAGACGCGAGAAAAAACGCCAGCTCCGCGCGGGCATCTTCGCTGAGATGGCGCTCGGCCTTTTTCAGGAATTCGGGCATCTCGACGACGGTTACGAGGGTTTTGCTCAGAATGTTAATTGTACGCTAATCGCGTACTTACGGTCAAGCGAAAACGCCATCCATTTCGCAGGAAAAAACAAAACCGGACCTTCTCCCGACGGTCCGGCGTGGCGTGATCGGCAATGATTGGCGTTTAACCCCGGCATGGCAGGCAGGCTTCTGTTGTGCGATGGTCATTACCCACGCCGCTTTCGGCGCAAAGTGATCAGATTGTTTCTGCCTTGACCCTCCCTACGCGATTCGCATATCTTGAAAGCGTGAGCGGGATTGAAGATCGTCTCGTCGACGACGGCAATCCGTTTGCCTGGCGCATACGGGCGGTATCTGCCGCTTATGGCCGATCGATTCATGGTCGTCGTTCGCAGACGGAGACGAAGCCGGCACTGTGCTCAGCCTCGTGTTGCGTGAGTGTCTCGACGCTCTCAAGTCGACTCGATGCGGAGCCGCGTTGGCAGGATTTCACCCGCAATGCCGAATTCATCGCCGATTTCCGGCTGACCGCGCCGCGCCTGTCGCCGCGCGGGCCGGAGGTGCGAAGTTTTAGATTTAGACATTCGCGGGAGGTCCGGCAGTTGTTTGCCCTAACCCGGCGTAGCCGGAACCAAACAGGTCTGGTTATGATGCCGGAGTGGGCATCGAGCTACTGACGGACCGGCACGCGGCGGAGATTGCCGGAGTGTTGGGCTGTTGGGACCGAATGTTGGTTTTCGGGACCTTACCCAAAATCTGCTTCGCCGGAGGCATGACATC
Source organism: Bryobacteraceae bacterium (assembly GCA_030036985.1). Taxonomy (GTDB): domain Bacteria; phylum Acidobacteriota; class Terriglobia; order Bryobacterales; family Bryobacteraceae; genus BOG-234. The sequence goes on along the minus strand of JASHSD010000690.1, from coordinate 15 downwards.
GTTTCTGTTCGAACG
>JASHSD010000689.1 GCA_030036985.1 Bryobacteraceae bacterium | reverse complement strand
GGCACCCAGTGGTACATTCTCTTCAACGTGGTTGCCGGGGCCAGCGCCATCCCTTCGGACCTGCGGGAGGTCGCGGACCTGTTTCGTTTCAGCCGCGCCGACCGTTGGCGCATCGTTATCCTGCCCGGCATCTTTCCTTACTTGGTAACGGGCCTGGTCACCGCGTCGGGAGGCGCGTGGAACGCCAGCATCGTGGCCGAATACTTCCACTTCAAGGGCAAGGTCATGTCTACTGTCGGACTGGGCGCGCAGATCAGCGCCGCGACGGACAGCGGCAGATTCGATGTTCTGCTGCTGGCGACGGTCGTAATGGCTACGATGGTTGTCTGCATCAACCGGCTGGTCTGGCGGCCGATGTATCGGCTTTCGGAAACCAAATATCGCCTCGGCAGCTGAAGAAGTTTACGACTTCCCTTCCCCGACGATTATTTGCCCGACAACGGAACCGTTATCGACCCGGCAACTCCCGTGGCCTGGTCCTGCGCCACTACACGGAGAACCTGAGCTTTTCCATTCGCCTGAACCGAATCGCTCACATCGATCCCTTTCTGAATGGCTGCGGCAAATTGCTCGTCCGGTATATCGAGTTTGACGGTAGTGGTCCGCCCTTTTCCGGACCCCTCGATAAAGAATAAGAGGTCGACTGCGCCCGAATACCGGGCGTTCTCATGCTCCAGCTGCAAATCGTGCAGATCCACGTTCACTTTGATCTGATAAGAACTGGGTTTGGTCGCGTCCGGCGCCACTTGGGCAAGCAAGCTTACCCCGCTTGCATCCAGCGGCTCCTGAACCAGTTCCTCCAAAGTAGCCCTGCGATCCACATCCGCATCGTTCTTGAAGGCGAAATAACCATCCATGTGATGAACACTCAGGGACCTTCTGGACACCTTAACCGTAAGCTTGTGGTACTTTCCATCCTGACTCTCCTGAGACGGATAGAAACCCAATGTGTAGGTAACCTCGGCGTCTTCCACCGCTTTCCTGATCGAATCCTCGATACCGTTCGTATTGGTGAATACGCGGCCTCCTGTGAGTCCGGCGAGTTTGTTCATTGTGTCTATAGTGAGGGGACTGTCACGAGCGAATTGGGGCAGTGGCATACACCCTTCATCTCCAGGCTTCCTGCAGACCGCGTCGCTTGGACCCTTTTCCGCGGCCGGCGCGACGGCCGCCAGGGTTGAGCCGGAATACGACGCCATGAGACCGCGTGAATCCACCGCATAAAGCGCCACATGAGCTTTATTCAGCGCACGCGCGGCCGCTTCTATATCCGGGTTGAAGTCGATGATGGCGCCACCGGGTCTTTTGATGATCAGAGGAAAGCTGCTGCTGATCCAGACCAGACTTTTCCTTCCGGGCACGCTTTCGAGGTGGCGCGCGATCTCTTCAAATGCGCCCTTCGTGTCCCGCACACGTTCCCGGAGCAGAAACTCTTCATACTCCGCCTTCACGCCACCCGATCCATTGGTAAATCCTGTCCACATACCGGTGGTATCGGTGCTCCTGCGGTTCGGATTTTCGGGCTTCAGACTCTTCGCCGCCCGCACCAGCCGGTCCGCATCGGAGGTCAAGTCCTGCACCGCGCGCAGGCTCGTGCCCAAGGTATAGATACCTATCGAATCGTGGTTACCGCGAGTTTCCAAAAATTTCAGGATCTGCCTGTGGACGAAGGGCTGTAGCGCGGGCACAGTGTTGACGCGGTCGACCAGCAGAATCGTAGCCGTGCCGGAGAAATCACCCTGGCGGTTCAGCCGGTTCGAAATCACGCCGGCAGGCGGAGGCACAGCCGGCGCGGCCGATTGGACCGGTGCTGAATTCGGGGCGGATCGAACCGAAAAGAACGCAATTTTCTGCGTTCGGCCATTATCGAGGAGCGTGAAATCGTCTTTCGTCAAGCTCGCCACAGGGCCCCTGCCGTCACGGACGATCACGTCCACCTGTACAAGGCGCGTTCCAGCGCGGAAGGTCGGAGGCGCCTGGGCCGCCAAGAATGCCGTAAGCGATAACGCAAGTGCTACAAATCTGCGCATTTCCGCTGCGGATAGTTTCGCCTGCAAGGGACCCGGTGTCAATCGGGGATGAAATGCCTGCTCATATCCGGCGGGCCATGGCTTTCCCGATGAACTCCCAAACCTTCGGGTTGCTGAACGGCCTCGCCTGTTGCTGTAAGGATGCCGGCCAATTTCCCCGATCGGCCCACATGTTTGCCACGCCGGCTGTGATCTGTGGATCGCGACCCGTGAATCCTTCGACGAGACTTTGCCAGCGGGCCGCGAGCGCCTGCGCTTTCTCGCCGGCGGGATCTTCGTCAAGCGATGCCTCGACGTCGGCAAACAATTCGGTCCACCGTTGGGTCACGCGCTCCTGCAGTTCGGGAGTCCATTGGGCTCCGCGATCGGCCAGCTTCGCGCGCACCGCCTCGGCGTAATATCGGCTCATGAATTCGGCGTTATCTTGCATTTCGATCACCTCGATGATTTTTTTGAGTACTGCGGCATCCGGCTGTTGGCCCGGCCGCATGGTTCGTTCGGCCTCACGGACCGCCGCGATGGTTTGATCCAGGCGGCGGCGTTTTTCTTCCAGTGCGCGCCGCTGCGCCCGCAGAACCTCGGATAAATCGCGGTCGTCGCGGTCCAGCAGTTCCCCGATTTGTTTCAAAGGAATTCCGAGGAATTTGAGCGCCACGATCTGTTCCAGTCGCTCGATATCGCGGATGCTGTAGAGCCGATAACCGGACCCGGTCCGCCGCGGGCAAAGCAGCCGCAGGCGGTCGTAATAATGCAATGCCCGGACTGTGACGCCCGCCAGTTCCGCGAATTCCCTTACCCGGAACGCAGTCATGAACACAGCTTGAACTATGACGCTGCGTCGGAGTCAAGCGGAAATTTTCCGAAAATTTTAGTAACCATCGCCGGGTCCAATCCCACCCTCTTTCAGACGGTCAGCTTTCAGCAGGTTTCCCCTTTGCTTTCGTGCCCTCGTGACGCAGACTCGGGCACTTGTGGTGAGGCAAAGCATGCGTCCCGAAGAGTCGGGACGCGGCGCGCAGGAGTGTGTGCGCCACGGTCCGCTTCAGGCGACTTTCAGTCGCAACCATTCCTGCGGCTTTGAGCCGGTAGCTGTGTCGCTCAACCGGCCAGGCGGATTGCCTGCCAATCCGCCGCAGGTTAACAACCTGCCCTACCTGTTTCCTTGCGGGATTTTGTTGAGTTCGCGCGTATACAGCCCGTTGTCCGGAAAGCGCCGATGCAGTTCGTCGAGGAGATCGCGTGCGGCAGGCAGATTCTTATCCCGCAAGTCCGCCACAGCCAGTAACAGCTTCGCGAAAGGTTCCAGATAATAACCGTGCAGAGCCGTCTGCCGGATCTCTTCCACGCCTTTTTCGCGATCGGCATTCGATCCGGTCATGCGCAGCAGAAGACGCAGCGGGGCGGGCTTGAGACTCAGCAGATAATTCTCCACTCCGGGGCCGAGATAAGCATCGAACTCCTGTGGGTGAGCCTGCAGCAGGCGATCCGCGAACACGCGGCCCTCCTTCGTAAAACCCAAAGCCGTGAGCGATTGTTTTTCGACGAGACCGGCATTATCCGCGCGCAAGCCGAGCGTCAGACTCTTCACGAAGAGAGCGTTCGCATCGGTCGCCGATTTCCGCAAAGCCGCGTCGGCAAGCCGCTCCGCCTGATTGATGTCCTGGAGGAAAAGCACCTTCTTTTGCGGGTCGGGATGCAGCTTCGCACGCTGTTCGAAACGTTTGTCGTCGACGAACAGTTCGGTTTCGAGCGCGCCCAACCGCGCCAGCTCGGAGAAAAGATAAGCCGCCGCGTTCGAGGCGAAGCCGAGAGCATCCTCGGGATGGCTTTGCTTCCATTCCTCGAAGCTCTGGTGCGCTTCGTCGAATTCAAGATCGTACATCCGCAGCCAGCCGCTGTAGAGCTCGCTGGAGGGGTGTGGAGTTTCCGGGGGAAG
>JASHSD010000688.1 GCA_030036985.1 Bryobacteraceae bacterium | reverse complement strand
GGCCGGCCACCTCGTGGCATGTGGAACATCGTCCGAAACCGCGCACCGCGTCCCTGAAAAGCAGCTCTCCGCGCGCAGCTTCTCCGCTGAGAGCCGGCGCCGCCCGCGCCGCGGTCCCACCGGTGCTCGGCTCGGCAATGCCGTTCAGCGACGCAACGTAAGCAACCACAGCCAACAAATCCGGCCGAGACAATCGGCTCGCGAAGGCCGGCATGCCGGAATCCGCAATGCCCTGCGAGACCGCTCTGGCGATATATTCCCGATCGAAGCCCCGCGCCGCCAGACGCGGAGCGCCCGCGGCATTGCCTCTGGCTCCGTGACAGTATCCCGTCGCGCAGGTCCTGGCAAACACCTGCTCGCCCTGCTTCAGCACATCGCCCGGCCTCTGCGCCCAGCACGACACGGCCGGCATCAGCGCGATGATGATCGAAAATCTCCTCATCGCGAACCCTCCGGAAGCGCGAACACCACCAGCGTGGACCCCAGCCGCCAATCCTGATCGGGAAACAATCTCTCAACCGCGCCGCCCACAATCGCCGACTGCCAACCCGTCGCCGTGGCGATGTATTGTCGCCCTTTGACTGCATATGAAATGGACCCGCCGCGATGCCCCGCGCCGGTCTGATAACTCCACAGCTTGTTGCCGTTCCTCGCATCCAGCGCGAAAAACTCGCCTTCCGGATTCCCCGTGAACACCAGGTCGCCCGCGGTCGCGAGCATAGATGCCAGCAGCACATATTTGTAAGGCCAACTCCAGGCGCGTTTCCCCGTCGCCGGATCCCACGCGTCCACATGGCTGTAAGTGGTGCGCCCCGGGGCGAGCTTCAGGGGGAAGTCGCCGTTCATATAGTTCTGCCCTTCCTGTGCGGCCCGATTATTCGGCGTAATGTCGTTGCACATTTCGTTGACCGGCACATAGAGGAAGCCCGCGCGGGGAGAATAAGCCATGGAATTCCAGCTCTTGGCTCCGGCCGCGCTCGGGCAGACGGTCGTGGTCTTGCCCAGCTGAGGCTCATTGCGTCCCACCAGCTTGCCGTCTTCGGTGACGCCGGAAATCCACGTCCGTACTTCGGGAACCGAAAACACGCCCAGAAACTCTCCGGTGACGCGATCGAGAACCGAAGTCAATCCGCTCTTGTTCATGTGAACCAGAATGCGGCGCATCCGGCCGCGAATCTCGCGATCCATCAGCAGAACCTCGTAGGCCGAATCGAAATCCCATACGTCGTCGGGGACTTCCTGGTGATACCAGCGCAGCTTGCCCGTGGCGGCGTCGAGAGCCACCACGCTGGCCGTATAGAGGTTCACGTCCTTGCTCTTATCGGCGCCCGAAGGCACGCGTTCGCTGTCGAAGAAATCGGCAGCGGCGTTGCCCGTTCCCCAATAAACCAGGTTCAGCGCCGCGTCATAAGATCCCGTGAGCCATGGCGCGCCGCCGCCGAATATCCAACTGTCGCCTTTCCAGGTTTCATGGCCTTTCTCGCCGGGACCGGGGATCACATACCACCGCCACGCCAGACGCCCCGTCCTCGTCGAGAACGCGGTGATGTAGCCCCGATGCGCGCTGTCGCCTCCCGCGTCGCCCACAATCACCTTGTCGCCTGCGATCAATGGCGCGGCCGTGATGTTGCAGCCGCACTGCCGCGCGTCGTCGATGTTGACACGCCATACTGGGCGTCCGGTCTTTTGATCCAGGGCCACCAGGTAGTTATCTTTGGTTCCGAAAAAGATCTTCCCGTCGCCCATCGCCAGCCCGCGGTTGCCCACGTAACCCGGCGTGTTGCGCGCCTCGGCATATGCATAATGCCAGATCTCGCGTCCGGTGGCGGCATCCAGCGCGAAGACGCGCGCCCGCGCCGTGATCAGATACATGACGCCGTCGGCCACCAGCGGCGTTGCCTGCAGGTTCTCGGCATAATCGCCGGTCTGAAAAAGCCACACCGGCGTCAGCGCCTTCACGTTGGTGGTGTTGATCTGATCGAGCGCGCTATAGCGCCACGAGAATTGGGTCCCGCCGTAATGCGGCCAATCGTCGTGCGTCGCGCCCGCATCCTGCGCCGTCGCCGACGACACCAGCAGCGGGATCAGGACCAGGCAAAGTCGGGTAGCAGTGGCCATCATTTCATCGCGTTGGCGCCGGCTTGGGCGGTGCGCCCGTCCTGATCGCTGACGCCGCCCGACGCGCCGACAGCCCCGATCACTTTACCGCCCACAATAATCGGGATGCCGCCGTCGACCGGCACAGCGCCGGTCAGTCCCAGCATGCGCAAACCCGCTCCGCCCCCGGCCACAATGTCCTGGAACACCTTTGTCGGGCGGCGGAAAAGCGCTGCCGATTTCGCCTTATCGATGGAAACCTGGACGCTGCCTATCTGCGCATTCGTCATCCTCTCGAAGTAGACGAGATAGCCGCCCGTGTCGACGACGGCCACCGCCATCTCCCAGTTGTTCTTGCGGGCTTCGGCAATAGCGGCGGCCGCGACCCTCTTCGCGGCGTCGGGAGAAATCGAGAGTCCGTACGGAATGTTGGCTGAAGTAGTCGTCGGCGCCTGGCCGAAAGCCGCCATAGCGATCGCCAGAATGCCCAGTGTTTTTTTCAGATGCATTCGATCATTATCTGCCATTATCGTTTTTAATGACCGAGACTCTGCCGGGATCGTACTACTGCGATCCGAACGTCTTCCGCGCCGAAATCGAGCGCTTCTACTTTCAAGGCTGGGTTTGCGCGGGCCGCGCCGGCTTCATCCCGAATGCGGGCGACTATTTCTTGCGCGAAATTGCAGGGGAGAGCATCATCATCGTTCGCGATGCCGACAGCAGCGTACGCGCCTTCTACAACGTCTGCCGCCACCGTGGCACGCGGATGTGCGTGGCGTCCGAGGGCAACTTCGCCGGCCGCATTCAGTGTCCCTATCATGGCTGGACCTACGGGCTCGATGGTCGCCTGCTCGGCGCGCCCCACATGGACGTGCCGGGCTTCTGCCGCGACGAATACCCTCTCAACGAAGTGCAGGTCGAGGCTTGGGAAGGCCACCTGTTTGTCCGTCTGTGGACACGCGACTTAAGTCGCGTTTCATTGGTGAATCGCCTCGCTGACCTGTCCGCGAAGTTCGCGCCCTGGAGAATGGCAGAGCTGCAGCTTCACAAACGCATCTCCTATACTGTGAAGGCCAATTGGAAGCTTGTCGTTTTGAACTACAGCGAATGTCTGCACTGCCCGTTTCTGCACCCGGCTCTGAATCGCCTGACCGACTACCTTGGCGCCGATAACGAAGCTGCCCCTGGTGTCTACCTCGGCGGTTCCATGGGGTTCCGGGGAGACTCGGAGACCATGAGTATCGATGGCAAACGTCGTCGCGGCTATCTCCCCGGACTGAACGAAGACGAACGGCGCAAGGTCTGCTACTACTACATCTATCCGAACCTCATGCTCAGCCTGCATCCCGACTACATGATGGTTCACACCTTATGGCCCGAAGCTGTGGACCGCACCACTATCCTCTGCGAATGGTATTTCCACTCCTCGGAACTGACAAAACCCGGCTTTGCCGCCGACGACGTCATTGATTTCTGGGACACCACTAATAAGGAAGACTGGCGCATAGTGGAACTTTCGCAGCTTGGGATTCAATCGCGCTCTTATCGTCCCGGACCCTACAGCCGCCGCGAGGAATTACTGCACGAATTTGATCGGCACATCAGCCGCGACGCGTGAAGCATTGCCGACGCGCTCGTCGCGCAGGCACTCGTGCCTGCCGCGCCGAGACTCATCTCGGCGCTTGCCATACCGTAAAACGTCGCTGCCGCCGATTAGAGCCAATTCCAGCGCCGTATTTGATGAGCCATGCGACGCTCAAACTTAGCACCTGTCGCAGAATAACCCGTTAACCACTCCCTTGCGGTCGTGGCTCAGAAGTCCGTTCCGAGCCGCGCGCGCAAGCAAGCGGTTCTTCGAAAAAGGATTGGTTACTCGGTGATACGTCCTTACCTCGTCGTCTCCTCGCCGGGCCGATGATCCCGGCCCATCAAGATCGAGGAAGCGACGCCTCAGTAATACGACTTCC
>JASHSD010000057.1 GCA_030036985.1 Bryobacteraceae bacterium | reverse complement strand
ATTCTCGGAGCTATCTTCCGCCATGGCCTTCAACTGCTCTATCATTGAGTCACAGTATTCCTTTTTGGCATCGATCCCAATACAACGGAATCCATGCTTTCGCGCAAAAAATAGAGCAGTACCGCTCCCGGCAAACGGATCGAGCACAACACCACGCGGTGGGGTAGTAGTAAGGATGGGGATGCGAATGAGTTCCTCAGAAAATCTTGCTTTGTGACCATTAGCTTGTCCGCGTACAGGCGCCACCTCCCATGTATCCAATGGTGGCAACACGGTACCTATCTCGGTACGTCGTCCTACGGCATTTTTGTCGAAGTAGTACCATCGTTCTTTTACGAGATGGAATACATATTCATGCGACATGGAGCAACGGTCGCGAACCTGGTCGGGGATAGGGTTTGGCTTCACCCATATGTTGTCGTTGCGCACCAACCAGCCTTTGTCTTGCATCGCAATAGCAAAACGGTGAGGTATCAGCAGTAGTTGCTTCGGCACACACCATTTGCCATCGCCTTTTTTGTCTTGGGGTCTAACTCCGAAGCGGCGGGCTAATTGTTTGGCTTCGGAACTTCGATGTTGACCCTTCCCACTCCAATATGTGTCCCCCAGGTTCACCCAAAGGCTGCCATTGTCAGCCAAAATCTGTCCTGCTCCGTCGAAAATATCTACGAGGGTGTTGATGAATTGTGATGGGTGCGCCTCAAGACCAATCTGATTATCGAACTCATAGTCCCGCTGGCCATAAAAAGGAGGCGACGTGACAATGCAGTTGGCTTTCACCTCAGCGGCGCTCAATTGGGTCAGCGCTTCGCGAACATCCATATTGAAAATAATCGCTGCGTCGTCAGCGTAATAAGCATGTCGGCGAAGCCGATTAGAAACGAAGAGCTCCTCCGACATGATTTGAGGATGCATTGCCTCGTTAGCTCGAGTCGAAACCCTCTTCGCCGGCTGACCATCCAGCTGACCTTCTACCTGCCGGATGTCGCGCGCTTTGAGATAGGGAATCACGTCGATCCCTCCACCGAGCGAGTGCGATCGGGAGTTTCTCATTCGTTGCATCAGCCGACTCGCTAAGATCAAACCGTAGAATTGCCATAGCAGCAAGTCCGACCTGTGTTTAAGGCATCTAGGCTAAATCGTTCGTAGGATGAAGCAATCACGGACGTTTCCGACCACCGCCCGCCGGTCAAATTACCCTCGGGAACGTCCTCTTACCCGCAATGTTATCGTTGCCAACTGATTGGGCGGGAACGATTCCTGCGGGCGGAGGCTTGTAACAACCCGCTCCCAGGTGGTCCGGGTGGCGAATTCGGCATAAGCACTTGTTTCTGCTGAGAGATTCCTTTGGAATTTCGTTGACTCGCGCAAAACGGCGTGCCGAAGCGGTTGGGTGGTCACGCGGCTGGACTGAAAACCGCAGCAGAATCAATGCCTAGTCGCGCGGGCGCGGCGGTGCTTGACAAAATTCCTACGACACCTACGTGGGGCAAGCTCGCTCATCAAGGGGCGTCAACCGGTGGCGTACCGATTGATGGAGCGGGCTGCGGTGCCTGCGTGCGGTTTCGCAGATCGCACGCGGGCGGTTCGGAAACTCGCCCGGCCGGCCACGACGCCGGTCTGCCAGGAGCTGGCTGCCCGGGGCGCGGATCGGTTGTCCGCGACCATGAAGCGCGGGACCGGACTGAGCCGAGGCCGCGAGGCTTTGGTAAGAGCCGCGACGGAGCGCCGAAAGGCGAGCGCGCCCCGCACAGCGGGTGGTTCGCGGTAACGCGGATCGTCCGTGGCGCGCGCCGCACTGGCCGCGGGTTCGGGTGCTCTCATCCGAAGCGCCGGTGCGGATCACGGACTAGGCGCCTACCGGCGCTCCGCCTCCCCTTATTTATTTGGAGGCAAAGCTTTCGTGCAGTGGCTTGGCAGAACTCGGGCGCGAAAGAACGCGTCGCGAGAACGATGTCGCTCACCCTCCCCTGCAGGGGGGGGTCGCGCCCGAAGGGCGCGGGGTGGGGTGCGCGGCAGAAACGCCTGCGAAAGCGTTGAGGCCGTCACCCCCCACCCGATTGCGCTTCCGCCTACGCGCTCCGCGCTTCGGCGGAAACGCAATCGACCTCCCCCCTGCAGGGGGAGGTGATGGAGTAGGCGGGCGTCGCGAGAACGAATTCGTTTATCGACTCGCACCCGCGCGAACCGCGGGGGACAATGAGGAAGGATGATGCGGCTACCGCGTTTTCTCGAATATCTCGCGGCCGATCAGCATGCGGCGGATTTCGCTCGTGCCGGCGCCGATCTCGTAGAGCTTGGCGTCGCGCAGGAGGCGGCCGGCCGGGTAATCGTTGATGTAGCCGTTGCCACCGAGGCACTGGATGGTCTCGAGCGCCATCCAGGTGGCGCGCTCGGCGGCGTAGAGGATGGCGCCGGCGGCGTCCTCGCGCGTGGTCTCGCCGCGGTCGCAGGCGCGCGCCACCGCATAGACGTAGGCCTTGGCGGCGTTGAGCGTCACGTACATGTCGGCGAGCTTGGCCTGCATCAGCTGGAATTTGCCGATCGGTTGGCCGAA
>JASHSD010000687.1 GCA_030036985.1 Bryobacteraceae bacterium | reverse complement strand
AGCCCGCGAGTTCGGGCGACGCTTCGCTTGACGGCCTGATCGGCCTACCTGCGCTCTCCCGTCTCCACTCGGGTATCCCCAGGCTTCCTTCACTGCACTCCGTTCCGTTTCGTGCAGCCCTCCGCTGCGCTCCGCTCGCCCAGAGCGGCGAAACCTGTCACTTGAACCATCCTTTGGCCGCAGTTTGAATCATGCTTTGGCCGCGCCGCACCTCTAACTCGTCTGGACGTGAACCTTGGCGGACCGCCGATTGCGACGTTTGAACCATCGTTTGGCCGGAGGTACAGATTCTGAATCATCCGATGGCCAGGAGTGCGGAATCCAGTCCGAAAACGAAACTCTTGAAAACTGATTTCTTTCGCCGTATTCTGTATGTGTGTTAACTAACGCACGTACATGAACGAGACCCCGGAGCAGGTGATGCAGTGGTTCCACACGGCCGTCGAGAAGCTTTCCCCGGTTGCCGCCGGATCTCTGTCCCTTCGCAAGAGTCCCTGCATTCGCAAGAACTGCCCTGCCTGTGCCGGCGGAGAAGGCCATTCCAGCCATGTCCTTTATGGCCGCCGTGATGGCAAGCGGTTCTCGATTTACGTTCCGGATGAGATGGTTCCGGCAGTCCGGAAGGCGATCGCCAATGGGAGGCGCGTCCGGGAACTGGTGGCCGAGGCTGGCGTTCGATACACGGAAGCGCTGAAAGAAAAACGCCGAAAAGAGTCCAGCCTGTGAAAAGAAGGCCCGGAGCGGGGAGTACCAGATGCTGAACGAACAGGAGTTTGCTGTCTGGGCCAAACGGCTCAATCTTTCCGAAGACGCCCGGTCCGTCATAGAACACGTGCGGCGCTCCGATCCCGCGCGCCGGGTCGGCGGTGGCCGCTCGAATGTAACCGGACGCTATCCCAGCAGGAAGATGGGCGCCACGATTCAGTTCGAGAGCCACCGGGTTGAGTTACCCGCTATTTTCGAACTCGAATACGACGACGGCGTTTTTGAGTATTACGATCAGGCTCCCTCGATCAAACTCGATTACTGTTCCGCGGATGGCAAGCGTCTTGGCGTTCTGCATACACCGGATTTCTTCGTGATTCGCGCGGACAGTGCCGGATGGGAAGAATGTAAGACCGACGAAGAACTGATCCGGCTGTCGGAACGTAATCCGAACCGGTATCGTCAAGACGGCCGAATTTGGATTTGCCCGCCCGGAACCCGGTATGCAGAACCGTTTGGTCTTTACTATCGGGTTCGATCATCTGCGGGGATCAACTGGATTTTTCAACGGAATATCCAGTTCCTCGAAGATTACTTCAGGACGCCACGCGAGGCGCGCTCCGTTGGTTGCCAGCGGATTCGCGCTCACATTGCGGCAAGGCCTGCCTGTACGTTGGAAAGTCTGTTCCAGGCTACTGATAGCGAGGTCACTCGCGACGCAATCTATTCTCTGATCGCAACCGGCGACATCTATGTCGATCTTTTCGCCGCTTTACTCTGCGAACCGGATAAGGTGACGTTGTGGATGCAGAAACCGCCAAAGCGAGATGGAGTTCACGCCGATACAAACGCGGGAGTGGAAACCGCTCCGCTCCCGCCGCTCCGGGCAGGCCATGCGCTGGACTGGGACGGCAGGAACTGGACAGTCCTCAACGCAGGAATGAGCGCCATCACGCTGCTCGGTGAGGACAAGTCCATTATCGAAATCCCACTGACGAAGTTTGATGAATGCGTCAGGGAGAAGCGCATTGCGGTGCTTACTGGATTGGGAACGGAAACCAAAGCGCTTCACGTCCACGAGAGGATTCTGCACGCCGGAGAAACAGACCTGGCGGAGGCCAACCGCAGATATTATGCCGTTGCACGCGCTCTGCGCGGCGAGGCCAACGGCGAAATACCGCAGAGGACTCTACGCCGCTGGGTTGCCGCTTACCGCGCGGCTGAGCATGAGAACGGCGCCGGCTACCTGGGCCTGCTGCCCAGATCGAATCCGGGCAATAAGTCGAAGAAACTCCCGGGACACGCGACCGCCGCGATGATCGAGTCTATCGCTGAGGACTATGAAACGGTGAAGCAGAAAACGATGTACGCGGCGTGGTCCGCGCTCAAACTGAACTGTGATCGCCGGCAGATCCCTGTGCCCAGTTACAAGACTTTCACGATCGCCGTCCATCGGCGTGCCGGGCCCGAACAGACGTTGAAGCGACAAGGAAGCCGAGCCGCATATCAGCTTCAGCCCTTCTATTGGGAACTGGAGCAGCGAACGCCCCGGCACGGAGACAGGCCTTTCGAGACAGGTCACATTGACCACACCCAGGCGGATGTCTGGGCGGTTTGCTCTCAGACGGGGCGACTTCTCGGCCGGCCGTGGATCTCGTTCCTGACGGATGCGTTTTCCCGCCGCGTTCTGGCTCTGCATCTCACCTTCGATCCTCCCAGCTACCTTTCCTGCATGATGATCGTGCGAGAGTGCGTTCGGCGGCATGCCCGCCTGCCCCAGACCCTCGTACTGGACGGTGGCAGCGAGTTCGACAGCATCTACTTTGAAACTTTGCTGGCGCGCTGCGAAGTCACGAAAAAGTCGAGGCCGCCCGCCAAGGCCCGATTTGGATCGACATGCGAACGCATATTCGGAACCGCCAACGATCAGTTTCTGCATAATCTGCGGGGCAACACGCAGGTGGCCCGTTCGAGCCGTCAGATCACCAGCAGCGTCGATCCGAGGAATCATGCGGCATGGCCACTCAAAGAACTGCATGGCAGATTGAGCGAATATGCATACGAAATCTACGACACGCTCGATCACCCGGCGTTGGGGGAGAGCCCGCGTGAGGCCTTCGATCGCGCTATAGCCCAGACCGGCAGCCGCTCCCATCGAAACAT
>JASHSD010000686.1 GCA_030036985.1 Bryobacteraceae bacterium | reverse complement strand
CACCGCGGCGTCCGGTTCTTCGAGGTGGCGCTGAAAATCGCCGATCCGCATGCAGGCGCTCATCGTTCCCTCCCGTACAACTCGATGTACTTCTTTTCGAACTGCGCCTTCGCGCGAGCCAGCAGCATGTAAAGCGCGTCCGGAGTCATACCCAGAAGCCCGGCGATCTCCTTGCCCGAGAAACCGCCACCACTCATGAGCAGTACCTGGCCCTGAATCGGCCGCAAGCGCGCGATCACGTTGCGGACGCGTTGGCGCTGTTCCTCGGCCAGGAGGTCCTGCCGCGGACCGCGGAGCTGCTGGTTGCGCAACGCCTCCTTGCCCACGCGCTCCTCGCGGCGCGAACGCCTCGTGTTGGCGCGAAGGGTGTCGAGGCCCAGATTCAGGGCGGTTTTATAGAGCCATCCCGCGGGGTTTTCACCTTCCTCGACCGGCCAGCGTTTGTAAAGTCTGCAGAATGTCTCGGCGGCCAGTTCCTCGGATTGTCCAGGGTCGCCGAGAAGACGCTGGAGCGTTTTCACCAGCCTCGGGTAGTGCTCAACGAAAAGGTTTTCGAAGCCGCGGGCCTCGGAAGTGTCCGAAGCGCGATGCGCTCCGATGGCCGCGCTGAAGCTCGGAAGAACTTCGCTGCTTTGTTGCACACTTATTAAACGGCGCGGAGCGGCGAAATCCAACAGGTCCGCTCGTAAATTTGTTCGACTGTGATGTCGGCGATGCGCGAAGACATTCGCAAAATCCTTTCGGATCTTAGATTCGTCACCGGCAAGATTTAGTATCCATCGCCCTTGTGGCGCAGACTCTCAGTCTGCCGTGCCCGGACTCCTCGGGGCACTTGTGGTGGGGCGAAGCATGCGTCCCGAAGAGTCGGGACGCGGCGCACACGAGTGCGCGCGCCACGGTTCGCTTCAGGCGACTTTCAGTCTCACACCTGTTTGGCCGCGTCGCGGTGCGTTACCTTCGCCGGATAGCCGCTGTCGGCAAGGTTTCTGCGGATGGCGTCGGCGATCATCACCGAGCGGTGATGGCCCCCAGTGCAGCCAAAGCCGATGGTCAGATATGTCTTTCCTTCGCGGACGTAGTGAGGAAGCAGATACACCAGCAGATCGGTAATCCGGGTGATGAATTCCCCGGTCTGCGGGAACGACCGGATATAGCGCGCGACGGCCGGATTCCGCCCGGTTAATTTCTTGAATTTCGGAATGTAATTCGGATTGGGCAGAAAACGGACGTCGAAGACGAGGTCGCATTCCGGAGGCAATCCGTAGCGGAAACCGAAACTGGTGATGCGGATCTGGATTTTCGAGAGGTCGTTTTCAGCCGAGAACTGATCGCGGATGAAGGCGCGCAGATCGTGAACGTTGAATTTTGAGGTATCGATCGTGAGGTCGGCGATGGCGCGGATCGGCGCCAGCATTTTGCGCTCCTGGGCGATGTTCTCGGCGATCGGCCGGGCGTCGTGCAGATCGCTCAGGGGATGGGGTCGGCGGGTCTCGCTGAAGCGGCGCAGAATGGACTCGTCGTCCGCCTCCATGAACACCAGCCGCGCATTGACGCTGCTCTTGACGCGCCGATAGACGGCGGGCAGTCTTCGCAGCCTCTGGCCTTCGCGCACATCCACCACGATGGCCGCGCTGCGGATGGAGGTGGAATCGCGCACCAGTTCCGCGAATGTCGGAACCAATCCGATAGGCAGATTGTCGACGGCGTAATAACCGAGGTCCTCGAGCGCGCGCAGCACGGACGCTTTGCCGGAGCCGCTCATGCCGGTGATGATGACGAGTTCCGACGCGGGCCGCTTTCTGCGGGCCGGTTCAGCCTTCTTTGACTCTTGCGTTTTCGACGCTTTCACCCGGCTCGCCTGCGGCAGTCGGCTCTTTTCGGGGGACGCGTTTGCCCTCCCGCCATTTTTCGCGTACCCGAATGGCCTGTTTTTCGAGCTTATCAACCGCCGCGTGAATCGCGGTGAAAAGGTCCGCGTCGGACCCCTGGCCGATCAGATCGTGATTGTGGTAGGGAACCGTGATCTCCACGTTGTGCAGATATCGTTCGTACGTGAGGATGACGTGGGCTTCGGCCTCGCCCCTGTCGCTATCGAGCAGCTTGCCCACCTTCTCGAACTCGGCGTTGAGCTTTTGGGACTGAGCGGGTTTGAGATCGACCTGGCGGCCTGTGTATGTCACCTTCATCAGTCGCGCACCCGTCTCTGATGCGTCGATGGAATTTTCATATCTTCACGATACTTCGCCACCGTCCGCCGCGTCACGTCGATGCCCTCGGCCTGCAGACGCGCGGTGATGTGATCGTCCGTGAGAGGATGGCGCGGATCTTCCTCCTCGATCATCTTCTTTACTCTGCGCTTGAGCAGCAGCAGAGGCGTTTCGCCGCCCGAGGGGCCTTGTACGGCTTCGGAAAAGAAGTACCGCAGCTCATAGACGCCGTGCGGCGTATGCGCATATTTGTTGGCCACGGCGCGGCTCACGGTTGAGGGATGCACGCCGACCTCCTCGGCCACGTCCTTGATCATCATCGGCTTCAGCGCGTCGATACCGTCGGTCAGAAACTCGTACTGGCGCCGGCGAATAGCTTCGCAGACGCGCAGTATGGTGTGCTTGCGCTGTTCGATGTTCTTCATCAGCTGAATCGCCGAGGAATAGCGCTCGCGCACGTAATCGCGCACTTCCTTGGTCGCGCCCTGATCGCGATCCAGCATTTTCCGGTATTGCGCATTCAGACGAAGCTGGGGAAGCTCGTCGTCGTTCATCTGGATGAGGAAGTCTTCGCCATCGCGGATGAAGTAGACATCCGGTTCCACCGAGCGGGCGCCGGGGCCGGAGTAGCGTATCCCGGGACGCGGATTCAGCCGCCGGATGCGGGCAATGGCGATATCGATGTGTTCCTGCGGCCGCTGCAGCACCTTGGCTAATTCCTTGAACTGGCGCATTTCGAGCAGCCGCATGTGATTCGATACGATCTGCCAGGCCACGCCGCCCTTGCCGTTGGCGCTTTCGAGCTGGAGCAGCATGCATTCCTTGAGATCGCGCGCGCCGACGCCCGCCGGATCCAGCGATTGCACGGCTTTCAGGCCGGCTTCCATGATCGGACGAGTGTGATTGCCCTGCACAGCCATTTCGTCGAGCGAGGCGGTCAGATAGCCGTTTTCGTCGAGATTGCCGATGATGGTTTCCGCCGCATCGCGCGTCTCATCGTCGAGTACGACGACGCTCAGTTGCGAGCGGAGGTAATCCGGGAGCGTCTGCGGTTGGGAAAGAAAGGTCTCAAAGGAAGGCTTTTCCACCGATTCGGAGGCCGGGCTGCGATAACCGGGATCCAGATAATCGTCGAAGAAGGATCCGAAATCGATTTCGTCGAAAGGGTCGGTGGTGGAGGCTGCTTCCACCGGTTCGGTCGACGGATCGACAGGCGCTTCCGATTCGGCGAAGGCATCGCCGTTACGCAGGACCTCGGGGGCTTCGCCATC
This sequence comes from Bryobacteraceae bacterium, assembly GCA_030036985.1. Classification (GTDB taxonomy): domain Bacteria; phylum Acidobacteriota; class Terriglobia; order Bryobacterales; family Bryobacteraceae; genus BOG-234. Next base: position 5,737 of record JASHSD010000686.1, on the reverse strand, counting down.
CAATTTGATATCGGCGGCGTCCAGCAGCGACTGGTCGGCAGGTTCGGAGGACCGCTCCGCTTCGAGGAGCGGCTGGAGTTCCTCCGGTGTAATCTCCTCGCCATCTTCGAGAGATTCCTCGAGGACCGGGTTTTCCACAATTTCCTGATTAATCATCTCCTTCAGCTCCAGGCGATTCAGCTGAAGGACCGTCACCATCTGAACCAGGCCGGGGGTCAGAATCTGCTTCTGCGCGACCTTGAGTTGCAGTCTGGGAGAGAGCATGCTCACAACCACAATTATAGACTGGCGCGAGCAGGCGGATTCACGAAAAATGTGTATGAATATACGAAATGGTAGTTAAATTGCTCAGGCGGTGATAAAACCGCTTCAGATGGGGTTATATCGACCAATCGGGGACGGGTTTGCGCCAATCGGGCGGGGGCGCGGTGAACGACCCTGTCTCCGCCGGCCGTGTGTTCCGAAGGTTTTGATGATACGACTCCATCGGGCCAGTCCGGATTCCGCGGATATCACCGACCAGCAGCGCCATGCCGAACAGGGCGAGCGCCGCGCCCGATACTCCGTTCACCACACCGGACGCGCGGCTTCTCCCGAAAGGGAGCTCGCAGAATAGTTTGTATCCGCAATAAATGCTGATCGCTCCGCCGGCTGCGACGATCACCCTTGCCACTTCCCGGATCTGCGTTGCGTCCATATGCGTCTCCTGCTTGGCGCTTCTGAAGGCAATTCGTAAACCACAGAGCGAGGTCAAGCAGAACCAACAACATAGAGGCAAACCGCAGGCTACGGCAAGCGTCGGCGTGGCCGATATCCACCATGCGGGGCGGTGAATACCACCACCGCAATGGCGGACGTTACGGGGTTCTTAATTGGTGGTGGTGCTGCCGCTGTCGTCGCGGCGCTTCAGCGTCGGACGATCATCCTGATCGGACTGAGACGGCGTCTCGTTGCCGTTGGCATCGATGCTGCCGTTCGGGTTCCGACGCAGCGTAGGCCTGCCGGCATCTTTCGCGCCGGTGATTTCGCGGCTGTTGTGGAGGGCAATCACGCGGGCCTTCACGCTTTCGTACTCACTGGTGTCGACGACGTACTCGGGCCGCTCTTTCAGCATTGTCTGAATTTCTTTTTGCGCGGACTTAATGCGGTCGTCGGTCGGGGGATGCGAAGAAAAGACCTTGGCCACGCTGCCCGGCTTCTTCTTCTCCTGCGATTCGATCTTTTCGAAGAAATCCACGAAGCAGGTCGGATCGTAACCGGCCTTATACATATATTGAAGACCCAGCTTGTCGGCTTCGGCTTCGAAACCGCGGGAGAAACTCAGGAATCCCATGGGGATGGCAAGGCTCGCGCCCTGATAGAGCGCATAGCCCGCCCAGCCGCCGAGGAAGATCAGCCCGATCCTGCCATACTGGGCCAGTTCCTGGCGCGACGCCTGCCGCGTGCCGTGACGCGCGGCCACATGGGCGATTTCGTGCCCCATCACGCCGGCCATTTCGGCTTCGTTGTCGGCATTGATCAGGATACCCGTGTTGACGAAAAAGAAACCGCCGGGCAGCGCGAACGCATTGATCGTTTCGTCGTCGATGACTTTGATGGTGAAGGGAACCTTGGCGTCCGAGTTGCGCACCAGGTTCTGACCGATGCGGTTGACATACTCCGCGATGACGGGATCGTCGACAATCTTTGCCTGACGCTCGACTTCCTGCGCCATCTGCTTGCCGAGGGCGATCTCCTTCTCAATGGAGTAGAAGTTCATGCCCTTGCCAACATCGCGATTACCGATCTGGTCGGGGTCATTATCGCCGTTACCGCCAGCAAAGGCGGGAGCGGCAAAGGAGGGAGCCAGGAGCGCAAACAGCGCGACAGCAACGGTGTATTGACGCCGGGGCGCTGACTGCGAGAGGACTTTCATCGGAGCGTCTCCTGCTAATAGAGTATAACGCTAAGTATGCGAAAAGTGAGGCGCCGGTTTCACAGGCGTGAATAAATCTCCATAAATCTCCAACGCCCTATCGGACCCGCCGGTGGGCGGGCGGATTCGAACCGCCAGCGGCTGAAACACAGGCGCCTCACCGTCCGAAACGGAGCTGCATCCAACCCAGCGCGGCGAATCCGCAGGCCACCGCCGCCCGCAGGATCACATCAGTCCAGCCGACTCGCTGCAGCACGTGTACGATCGCCAGCAGAAGGAAACCGATGGCGATGCAGAAGTACCACCAGGCCCAGTGTTTCGATTGAAAACGCGCCACCAGTTCATTGTCAACCCGAGTCGGCGCCCGGTCAGAGTCCGGGCGGGTTCGGCCACCCCATAACCAGATTCCATGCGTTCACCGAGCCGATGCCGGTGGTGAAGTCCCATCCGGTCGCGGCGCTGTACGCGCTTTGATCGGTCTGATCGGATGTCGACAAAAGGCCGAACACATCTCCCGCGGGCCGATAACAATCGTTAACGGCCAAGATGGACGCGCGGCACGCGCCCACGTTGTCACCTTGGGTGATGTCATAGAAGATGCACGGGTTGTTCGTCTTGTTCACCGTGTTCGAGTTGCAGAGTGAGGCGCCGGTTCCGGAGTTGTATTCAGAGTTCGCGAGAGAGTAATAAGTCGGATTGGGATTTCCCCAGCGGCTGTTCGTCTTCTGGTTCACCAAAGCCTGCATCGCGGCCATGATGGGCGACGACACCGACGTGCCGCCGAAGCCGGACCAGGTGCTCGGAGCCCCGGTGCAGGTAAAGCCGCCGCCGACGTTGGTGTCCGGGTTAGACCAGCAGACCACATAATATGAGCTCCAGAAGCCGTTCGAGGCAAAAAGCGAGACATCCGGAATATCGCGCACGCCGTCCGCGGGATTGCCGAGCAGCCCGCTCTGAAAGCTCGGTTTCGAGTACCCGGCGCAGGACCCGCTCACTACTCCCGGAATCAACGGACGGCCGGTGGCGCAGCCGCTGGGGCCCCCGCTGCCCCCGATGGCGTTGAGCAGGAAGTGATCGGCGCTGAGGGGTGAGATGACTTCGCGGCTGTTGCAGAGAGAAGGCGCCGTCGTCCCCAGGTAGGTCGCGACCAACTCGCCCGCGCAGGAATCGTTCCAAGGCACCTCCTGTATATAGGAAAGAGCGGAAGCGTAGGTGGCGCTGTTTGTCGAATTAAAATAAACGCTCGGCGATACGCCGTCGGGGATGTAGCCGAAATCGGTCCCTCCCACCGAGACGTTGTAGGGCGTGGAGGTGAAAGCGCTGACGCCGATGCCGTGGGTGGCGACACTGCCGTCGTCTGTGCTGGCCGCGTCTTCGTCGCCCGAGGAAACAAAGACGGAGACGCCTTCCGTGACCGCCTGCTCATAGGCGGAATTATAGGCGGCGTTGGATGCGGCGCCGTTCACCGCTTCGGCTTCGCCGTAACTGATGCTGACGACGGACGGCAGTCCCGAGGCCGGGCCATTCAACACATTTTCGAGGGCGATCAGGCCGCCGAAAGTGGTGGCAGTGTCGGTACAGGCGGCAAGCAGGATGGACGCGCTCGGGGCGCCCGCCGAGGCCCATTCGACGTCAAGCGTGGCTTCGGCATCGTCGCCGTAGCCGGGATCGCTCGGGCTGCCCTGAAATCCGGGGTTTTTGCAGGTTACCGATCCCGTCGGACTCTCCTGAGTCAAACTGCCCGACGGATAGGACTGCAGTCCGAACGTGTTGCGAAATGTGCTCCAGTCCGACGCGGAATAGAGATACGTGTCCTCGACGACCACGATGCTCTGACCTTGGCCTGACAGGCCCGCAGCGAACAGCGGATTGAAGTTGTAAATCGTGGCGATGTCACCCGGGACGAGCGCGTAGAAGGTGCCGCTGCTGTTCGTGAAGGTGTAATTGTGGTGAGGCTGCAGCAACGGTCTCGGATGGAAGTTGTGCAGCGAAACGATGCCGGCAATCACGGGCGCGAGCGCGGCGGGTATCTCCGGATCGCTCATATTGGCGAAATGGCTGACGCCGTTCACGTCCAGGTTGTGAATCTCGGTATGAAACGCATTCTTTACCTGTCCCGCCGTGCCGCTGAAATCGATCATCATGCCGCTGGCTTGGGCGCCGTTCACGGTAAAGCCTTGGGCGCGGAGCCATGCGCTGACGACATCCACGTCGGCTTGGGCCACTCCCCAGGATTGGGCGAACTGCGCGGGAGTCAGCCAGCGATGGAAATTGGGGGACGACGGGTTGTGCAATTGATCGATCAGGGTTTCAAGCGCCGCTTCCTGTTCGGGCGAGCGCTTCAACTGCAGCAGCATGTGATCCAGCGGGAACGAATCGGCGACAGCGCCGCGATCGTTGGCGGCCGTGGCCTCGGGCCGGGTATTATTCGCGAGGGTGACCAGGTTCGAATCGTCGATGGGGCCGAGGATCATCGCCGCGGGCCGGACGGACGATTGCGCGATTAAAAGCGGCGCCGAACCAGCGGCGGCCAGGGCGGTGACAAGAACCAATGTGCTCTTCATAGCGTTATGAGTCATGATAGCGGTCTTGAGCGCCGGATGGAACACCTGAGCGCGATTTCGTAATCTTTTGTATAAAGAATTGAGGTAATGGCCGCTTTCCGGGCCTGCGGGGCGGATGCGGGCGTTTGTCGACGGGCGCGCCTGGTGATAAGCTTTATGGCTGTAATCGATGCATACACGTGTCTTTCGGCCGGGAGCGGGTTTCGCCGCTGGCGCCGCCGTCCTGATCATTCAAACTGTTTCCGTTTTCGCCCAGACGCCTACGCCGGCGCGCATTCCGCGCGAAGCGGACGGCAAACCCAATCTGACCGGTCTCTGGCAGACCATCAGCACGGCCGACTGGGATATTCTCGATCACGCTTCCCAGGCGGGTCCGTTCTACCAGTTGGGCGCGATCGGAGCCGAGCCTCCGGGCCAGAGCATTGTGGAAGGAAACGAGATCCCTTATCTGCCCGCGGCCCTGGAGCAGAAGAAGAAGAACTACGCGAACCGCTATAAAGAAGATCCAGTCATCAAGTGTTACATGCCCGGCGTACCCCGCTCAACGTATGTTCCGTTCCCGTTTCAGATCGTGGAGGGGCAGAAAGACATCATCATCGCGTATGAATTCGCCTCCGATAATCGTCTGATCAATATGGGCAAACCGGAGGAGGCTGTCACCGACACGTGGATGGGCACTTCCAACGGCCATTGGGAAGGCGATACGCTGGTCGTCGACGTCACCGGGTTTAACGGCATGGCGTGGCTCGACCGGGCGGGCGACTTCACCAGCGACAGCCTGCATGTCGTCGAGCGCTATACCATGGTGGACGCCAACACCCTGAAGTACGAAGCCACGATCACCGATCCGCAGACGTTCAGCCGGCCGTGGAAGATCACTCTGCCGCTCTACCGGCATCGCGAGGAAGGCGCGCGGCTGCTGGAATTCAAGTGCGTCGAATACACCGAACAACTGATTTACGGCCCCATTCTGTCGGGTGAGAGCAAGCACTGAAAGGAAACATCCTCATGAGCAAAAGAAGCATCCTGCTGACTGGCGCGTTGGGAGCGGCCATTGCGGTCGGACCCCTCGCCGCTCAGACGGCGGCACCCGCCGCCAAGACCCCCGCCGCTAAAACGAAGGTCGCGGCTGTTGCGAAAACCGAGAGCAAGTCCGGCGCGGTTCCGAAGACGCCGTGGGGCGATCCCGACCTGCAGGGGACGTGGACCAGCGACGACACATGGGGCGTTCCCTTCGAGAGGCCGGTGAAGGACGGCA
>JASHSD010000685.1 GCA_030036985.1 Bryobacteraceae bacterium | reverse complement strand
GATCTTCAGGTTCGCCAGATCCACCTGCGGCGCGGGGTTGGCGGGTTTGCGATCGAAAAACATATGGGATTAGTGGCCGTCGGCAGCCGGCAGCGATTTCTGAATCTCCACCTTGGGCAGACGCTCGCGCTTGAGCGCTTCGAGTTCGGCGTCAACCGTGTGGCCCTGCAGTTGCGCGAACTCGGCTTCGAGATCCGTGTCCTTGCCCGCGCTGGCCAACTGATCGAAGGCCTTCGCCGTAGCTTCTTCCTTCGCCACCGACTTCTCGAAATTCGAAAGCGTGGCGAACGCGTTATCCGCCTTGCCCACACCTGCCAGCGCTTCGGAAACCTTGCGCTGCGCCAGGGCGGCGTTCTTGCGCGCGACGAGCGTAGTCGCGGTGCGCTCGCCCTCCTCGATCTTGTGCTTCATCTCCGTGACCTGCGACTTCAGCGATTCGCTGGCCTGGCGCGCATTGTCCACGGCGGTCTGCAGCGAGGCGATCTGCTTATCCACCTCCGCCTTCTTCGCCAGAGCCTTCCGCGCGAGGTCTTCGTTGCCCGCATCCAGCGCCTGGCCCGCGCGATCCTTCCATTCCTGCGACTGCTTCACGTACTTCTGATACTCGGCATCGAGCTGATTGTAGTTGCTCATGGCCATGGCCGACGAGCGCACCACATTGTTCAGCTCGGTCTTCATGTCGACGACGGTTTGCTGAACGGTGGTCTCAAAGGTGGCGTCCTCGATGCTGCTCATGCCTTTGTTCGCCTCGCCCCGTGCGACGCGGCCGGCGCGATTGAAGATATCGGAAAAGAATGACATGGTTTCCTCGTTATGAGATATGCCGTGGGTTATGCCGAATGCAGGTCGGCGCCGATCAATTCCTTCGCATGGACAACGTCCGCAAGCAGATAGCTGACGCAGGAGAGGATATCGTCCTCGTCGTCCGGCCCCATTTCCTGCAGTTTGCAGAAGTTGTTCAGGGTGACTGCCACGTTGCCGTCGCCGGTGTCGTAAAGCTGAAAATGCGATGTCGAGATGCCGTTATCGGACGCCAGCATCTTGCGCATAATCTGAGGCGTAATGCGCGCCGCGGGCACGGACATGCAGACCAGCGAGAGAAACAGGATATCGCCGGCCAGCACGGCCTGCAGCGTGATGCCGCTGTCGACCTCCGTGATGCGCAGCACGCTGTCGCCGGCTTCGGTGACGGCGTAGCGTTTGGCGGCGAGAAGGCTGTGAATCTGCTGGAGCACGGAAGTGGTTGTCGTCATGATTGTGGATACGTAACGGGTTTCGGAGTTGTTCGGACCGTTTATTATGGTGGCACAGACTTCAGTCTGTGGTTCCGAAAGGTTCCTCGACGTCCTCGCTCAGCGCTTCGAAGACTTCCTTGAGCGAGAGCGCGAGGTGAGGATCGGACGTGGTCAGAACTTCCGTCGGTTCCCGCGTGCCGTCGCGCGTATATGACCAACCCTTTCTGGTTCGCGGGTCGATGACCCACACGTGCTTGACGCCGAAAGCAAAATAATCGTCGATTTTCGATTCGACGCGGCTCGCCCGGTCCTGCGGTGAAAGGATTTCGATGCAGAGGAATGGTGGCTCCCGAAGGATGCCGCCCCGGACCTTGTGCATTGTCACCGTAACGTCCGGAATGCGGAATCGTCTGGCCGCAACCTGAACGCGGAGCTCGGGGAACACGAAGATGCCATACGTGCGGCGCTGATTGTACAACTGCGCGGCGATAATCATCTGTATTCCTGAATGATCCGCTTCGCCCATATTGCGCTCAACCAGTTCGCCGTCGACGTATTCACAATCCGGGTCATAGACCGTGGAAAGATACTCGTCCAGCGAAACCAGAGTGGCCCTCGCCATGATCAAATACTAACTCAGACCGCCCGGCTCCGGCGCTGTTATCAAGCCGATGGCGTGTGCGGGGCGCACTGCCGGACTATTACTGAACGCCATGGCGCGGGCAGCCGGCGGGTGGGAGAACTGACGGCGAATGACTTCTGCTATCGGCGCCCGACCGCGTGCACGCCCACATGCACACCAGACGTTGCCGGGCGCGACATGTAGACCGGCCGCGACGTATAGACGGGGCGCGAGATTGTGCCGGAGCCCGGCCGATACCCGAACGCCGGAATCGAACTGCCCAGTCCCGGTCTGTAGATCCCCAAGCCGGTCGATGTCGAGCGCACCAGGCCGTAAAGCGGCGCCCCGACGATACTGTAGCCGACGACTGGGTATCCGTACCCGTATGTCGGATACACAAAAGGACTGTAGACGACGCTGCCATACCCGTAATAACCGCCCATCGACGGAGGCACGGTCGCCAAAGGTATATAGCCGGCATACGGGCCAAGAGCGGCCAGGTAATCGCTTCCGGCGTCCGTTGAACCCGTATCCAGCAGCGGATCCGAAATCGACTGCGAACTCAGCATATTCGACGCGATCAGCGACTGCCGCTCGTCTGACCAGATATCGAGCAGACCGTCCCCGTTGTCGGTGAACTGCCGAACCACCGAAGAACCGTCGAGAGGCATCATCTGCGATGCCTCAAGCGTGGTCGGCGCGCCTTTCCGCGTCACGCTCGCCTCTCCCTCGTAGACCCGGAGCTGGGGCGGATCGGCGTCGATGCGGTACCGGCCCTTCTGCACGATTCGAATGGTGGCGTCCTTGAAAATCAGCTTCACGAAGTCGCCATCCGGCGCAGCCTCGGAATCGAGGATGGCGGACCCTGCGAGAATCTCAACCTGAGTATCCGTAAGACTATCCTTCAGCATCCGGACGCTGCTGTCTTCACCCATGCGGAGATATGTGTTCGGAGTGAGCAGGATTTCGGCGCGCCCGGACTGCGTCATGAGCGTTGAGCCGGCTTTCACGCGGTCGTAGTTGCCGAATTTTTTGGTCAGGGGTTGACCGTCCAGGAAAACCAGACCCTCGGAGTAGTTGATGAGACCCGAACGGGTCGAGATGACGGATTGTCCCGAAAGATACGGAACGGACAAACAACCCAGCGCGAAAACGGCGAGCGCGCGCATACCCATGGCACACCTCTCACCCTGAATAATCGCATAATAATAGAGATTGACAAAATGAAATCGCTGGTAGCTCTGGTTTTTCTGTTGGCAATCGCCCTGGGCGCTCAGGACCTGGTCTATCAGTGCCCCATGGACCCGGACGTCCGCTCAAACAAAGAAGGCGTCTGTCCTCGCTGCGGTATGAAGCTGCGGGCGGGCATACCCGAGCCTGTCGAATTTCCCGTGGATCTGAAGGTCACGCCCCGCGCCATCAGGCCCGGCCGAAAGACGGAACTGGAATTCACCATCCGCGACCCCCAGAATAACCGCCAGATTCAGCACTTCGAGTTTGTTCACGAAAAGCTGTTTCATATGTTTGTGATCAGCCGCGATCTTCAGGTGTTCGTGCACGATCATCCGGTCTTTGGCGACGACGCCAACTTCCGCTACGACTATGTTTTCCCCAAGTCCGGCATGTACCGGATTCTGGCGGATTTTTACCCCGAGGGAGCGACGCCGCAGCTGATCTCGAAGACGGTAATCGTGCCGGGGCCGGCGCAGCCCGCGCCGGCTCTCACCCGCGATTATTCCACCAAGGAAACCGCGAACATGCATGTCTCGCTGACCACCGATCCGCCGCAGCCGATCGCCGGCACCAAGACCATGATGTTCTTCAAACTCGAACCCGCCGACGGCATCGAAAAGTACATCGGCGCGTGGGGCCATATGCTGGCGGCGAGCGACGATCTGGTCGATATGATTCACACCCATCCGTTCATCGCCGACGGCGGACCGGACATGCAGTTCAACGTGTACTTCCCGCGCGAGAAGGTATACCGCGTCTGGGTGCAGTTCCAGCGCAAGGGCGTGGTCAATACCGCGCAGTTCGACGTTCCCGTGCAGGAACTGCGGTAGAGAACGGCTGAAAAAGGGGACAGACTACTCTG
>JASHSD010000684.1 GCA_030036985.1 Bryobacteraceae bacterium | reverse complement strand
GCTACTCCTTGTTTTTTCAATCTTTCCGTCAAAAAGCCTTGAGCAGGTCGACAGCGCTCGTTAAACTCGGTTGGCAGCGCGGAACGATAGTATCGACGACCTAACCAGCGCCGAAAAATCTCGAGATCGGAAGCCGACAGTGAAGCCGTCGGCTGGTCTTCAGCGTCGGCAAGAAATGTCCGGGGGGCGGAAACCCGCTCATGAATATTGAGCTCATATAGCCCTGTGCCCCCCGGTATTTCGAGGCGTATCTGCAATCTCCGAGGATTCTTCCCGTAAAACAGATTGCCATCTTCCAGTTCCTCTGTTACCCGCCGAGCGACCACAAACTCGAACATCGGCTCCTCATCGAATGACTGGCAACAAAGATCGCAGTCTTGACTGGCAATCACACAGACGTCCTCGTCTCCGATCGCACGAGCAGGCGCCGGATTCATGGTTTTGATCCGATTGGTCACGGTCTCCGACGTTAGTTTCCCTTGTCTCCAGCTATGTGCCCGCGGGTCCGATAATAATGGCAATTTCCCCCACCTCGGAGTGTCTACAGCCCGGTTTCCTGAGCCACAGACTCCTCCTGCGAATCCTTTGATTGAGGCCGGAGCCCATATTGCTCTGCAACCTCGGCAGCAGTTCTTGGGCGCTGGCGGGCGGCCTCTCGCTCCACCAGCGCAGCACAAGAAGCCAGTGCCGCTCGCGCCAATTCAGAGTCGATTTGATCCTGAGATAGCAAATCAAGTATTGACCTGCCGTCCATGACCGGCGTCTTAAGGTGCAAGCCGACCGGCCTTCGAGAAATACCGGGCCAGATCTTCGCCAACTTGGAGATCTGACGGATTCGCGCTAAATTCTGAGCCTGCGGCGAGCTTTGGTCTCTCAGCCATGAATATATCGTTGGTCGAGAAACCTGCAACACCATCGCGAGCTCCGACAGATTGAGCGATAAGTAGTGCTGGAGAACGGACAGCGCCTGCGTGGACCCCTCAATTCCTTCTTCCTCGCTATCGCGACGAGATTTGGAGGGACATTCGATTCTGCAGACCGATCCAGTGCGGGGTGAATCGATTTCCGCCACAGCCGACGTCGATGCTGTAGAAGCCAAGCCTCCAGTACCCGCTACCAAAAAGAAGGCGAATACGCCAGCGGTCCACCCGGGAGCCCTTGCTAGTGTGGACTGACTAAAGGTGTTTGTCGATGTCGAATCTGCATAACTGATCGTTTGTGCCGATTTCTCTACTGAATCAGTACAGCTAGTGATTTGGACTGGTACCATCTCTCTCCTCCGCACCCCAGGCGTTCAAGGCAAATGGCGTAACGGCAGCACGGAATGCCAGGTCCGTGTTGTCATGTAGTCTCCAGAGACGCTGAATCACAGCTTCAGTGGAAAAGTCGAACGGCTCCTTAGTTAAGTCCTGAAAGTGATCGGTGTCCAACAGAGTCACGAGTTCGCCCTGCTGAACCTCGGGCTCGTCATGATTAAGCGGACTGGGCTCAATGTCAGGCGGCAGGAACCCGCGGTCATTGCGCTGCGCCAGCCTGAAAAGCAGCGTTCCAGCCTCGGTCTCGCCCTGATAGACGGACATGCGTTTCGAGTTGTGAACTCGGACGTCTGAATCATTGAATCCAAGAAAACCCGCATGAACGTACTGGCTGAGCGCCTCGCCCTTATCGGGTCTAACCACGTCGACGTAGCGCAAGCCGATGCGCTCAATCAGACCCAGTGCCACCACCGAATGGACTGTATTCAGCGCGTATTCCAGAGCCGAGCAGAATATGTCAAAGGATGAATAGCGGCTCACATGCACAGCGACACTGTCCGACTGCACAACGATTCCACAGGTTCTTTCCTTATTCTGAAATTCGAAACGAGGGGAAACGGACATTTCCGGAAGGCCAGTCGGATTCAGACGGAGATTGCGAATCTCACTTCTGACGAAACGCGGGTATTCCTTCCTGAACACGTCCTGTATCTCTGGAATGTATTTCGGCATTGATTCAATCGCCGAAAATCGCACTTGTGCCACGACATAGACGAGCGGGCACTTTTTGAATGCCATAGCTGCTCTTGATCTTTCCACAAAACTACTTTACACTAAACTTTACATGAGGTCAAGGGTATACTTTACACACTTCTTTACATTTCGCGCTTTTGCGAAGCCAAGGACTTGTGGTGCACCACAACGAAGACTGTTAAACTATTGATTATAGGCTATTTATATGTCAGCAGCTATTGATCTAATTCGCGACTGGGCTACTGGAATCGCCTACTGGGAACAGGCCGTGCTCGAAAAACTGGCCGCTGGCTTCACTCTGACAGAAAAGGACCATCAGCGCTTCCTGAACCTGATGCTTGAAGACAGCGGCCTTGCTTCAAAGACCCAAGCCAACCGGCCGAAGCTGTCGTTTCCGGCCACTCTTCCGAACGCGTCCCCGGCCACATCGTTCAGAATCGAGCGGCTCGCAAATCTAAGGAATGTCAATGCATTACCTCCTGCCCAACAGCTCACTTTTGGCCCTCAACTGACGATCATCTATGGTGCGAATGGCTCTGGGAAAACGGGGTATACGCGGCCCTTCGGGAGCGCCGGCTTCGCGCGCGGGGACCGGGAAGTTCTTTCGGACGCGCGCAAAGTCTCCACGGACCAAAGTCCGGCCGCAGAGATCGAGATTGTCAAAAACGGGACAAAAGCGACGGTCTCTTGGAAGTATGGAACGCGGCCCCCGGAGTTATCTGGGGTCTACGTGTTTGACGGGACAAGCGCATCGGTTCATCTGACAAAGGCGAACGCACTTAGCTTCTCACCAGCCGGGCTCGACTTGCTTACCGACCTCGCGGCTGTAACTGATCAAGTCCGCGAACGCCTTCGAAGAATGATCGAAGCACGGTCAGCGCCCCACGGCTTTGGCGGCTACTTTGCTGGCGACTCCGTGATAAGTCGCGAAATTGCAGCTCTCGGAGCCAAAACGGACGTCGTGAAATTGCGCGAGCTGGCGACACTGACGACGGTTGAGAAGGAGAGCATGGACGATCTGGATCGACAGATCGCTACCCTGAAGACACAGAACGTCCCGGCTCGAATTGCGAACCTGAAGCAGGAAGCACGAGATATTCAGAAGCTGGTCGAGTTGCTCCGGAATGTCGACACGGCGCTTGATCCGGCAGTCGAACAACAGGTGAGTGACCTGATCACGCGATCGGAAGGATTACGGAAAGAGGCTGAACGCGCAGGTTCCGATCAATTTCAATTCGCGCAGTTCACGCAGGTCGGAAGTCAAGCCTGGCGCGAGTTCGTAGCCACCGCGAAACGACTCGCTGACGCAGAATCAAAGTCCGACGCGCCGTACCCAAATCACGGCGATCACTGTCTATTGTGCCGGCAAACTCTCAGCCATGAGGCAATAGGACTGATTAACAGGCTGTGGGATTTTCTCGGCTCCAACGCTCCTGCGCGGTATCTAGCGGCCCAGGCACAATGTGTCTCTCGGGCAAATCAGTTCCGCACACTTGACCTGTCTTTCTTCGGAAGCGACGCCTCCGCAAGGCGAATTCTTCAGAATGAGATCCCCGAGGAGGTTTCAGAAATCGACTTTTTCCTCAAGCAATGCGGACAACGATCGTCGCAACTGCAATCAGCGCTCAACACGATGGTGATGAACGAAGTCCCCACGGCCCATTTGCCGAGCTTGAACAGGATTCTGTCGTCAATAACACGTCGCCAAGAAGAGATAGCTCACCTCGAAAGCAACGACCCGAGCGCAACGCAGCATCAGCTCGAAGGCACTCTGCGGGAGCTTCAGCATCGTAAAATGCTTTCCACCCATCTGGCCGATATCGAGCACTGGATAGACGATCAGAAATGGTCCGCTCGTGCGCACAAAGCGATAGGGTCCACGCGGCACATCACAGCTAAGTACAACGAGCTATTTAAAACCGTCGTGACGGATCGCTACCAGGCGCTGTTCGAGGATATACTGCGGAAACTAAAAAGCAACTTGAAGCTTGTGATCGAGACGCGAGGCCAAAAAGGGGAGACTGTACGCCAGATCATCTTAAGTCCTCAGTCCTTTGCGCAAAAGCTCGCTGTCGACAAGGTTCTGAGCGACGGGGAAAAACGAGCAGTGGCTCTTGCGGACTTTCTGACGGAGGTTACTCTTGACACATCTAGTCAAGCGATCATTCTGGATGATCCCGTGTCGTCGCTTGACGCGGACTCAAAGAAGGCCATCGCTACCTTGCTCACTGAACATGCGGCGATGCGACAAGTAATTGTTTTCACCCACGATCTTGCGTTCCTTCATACGCTCAAAGTCAGGGCAAAGAAGGCAAACATTGACATTGCGTCACACTGGATACGCATTGAGGAGGGTCAGCCGGGATATGTTTACCTTGACAACAGCCCCCTGTGCGAAGGCGATTATAAGTCCGCAAATGTCGCCCGTGAGTGTTACAACGCCGCGAAAAACGCTCCGCCCGCTGAACAGGAACGCGCTTTGCAGCAGGGTTTCGGTGCCCTCCGAACATCGTATGAGGCTTTCATTATTTACGATTTGTTCAATGAGGTTGTAAAGCGGTTTGAGGAGCGCGTTAGCTTCGAGCGGCTTCGGGACGTGAGCATCGACAATGCGACAGTTGATAGTGTGGTCGAGAAGCTTTCGTTGCTCTCACGCTATATTGACGCACATCTGCACAGTGATGCATTTTCATCGGAAAAAGCCACACCCGAGCTGCTGTTGCAGGAAATCACGGCGTTCGAAGAACTTCGTCGAAATACCCGCGAACGGAGGAAATCCTCGCCGCCGGTCGCCGCGGGACCGACCTCAAAGCCCCGATCGAAAGCCGCAGGCGCGGCTACTCCCGAAGCAGAGGCCCTACAGCCCAAGCCGATGACAAAAAGAGTCCAATAAAACCCCAACGGCCTCCCGCTTGCCTAGCAGCCCGTGGTGCAACCCGAGTTTGATCCTGGCGTGAGAATGCGAATCGCTTTACGATGGATTCATGTCGCTGGGCAAGCGAGGACCGAACGAGAAGCAGGAGCCGATCTGGGTCGAGGCGTCGCGGTTGGCGACGCCGGTTGGTCATCCGTTCTATGAGCGTCTGAACCGGTTGCTGAACAAGCGCGGGTTCGATGCCTTCGCTGAATCGGCCTGCCGGAAGTTTTATGCGAAGGTCGGGCGTCCGGGACTGGCGCCGGGAGTTTACTTTCGCGCGCTGCTGATCGGGTATTTCGAAGGCATCGACTCAGAGCGCGGAATCGCATGGCGGACGGCGGATTCGCTGGCCCTGCGGTCCTTTCTCGGTTTCGAGTTGAGCCAAACGACACCGGATCATTCAACGATCTCGCGCACGCGCCGCCTGATTGATGTGGAAACGCATCGTCAGGTATTCCTTTGGGTCCTGAGCATGTTGACCGAAGAAGGGCTGGTAAAGGGAAACACCGTCGCCATCGATGGAACGACGCTGGAAGCCAATGCTGCGCTGCGCTCAATCGTGCGGCGGGATAACGGACGAGCGTACGAGGATTTCCTGAAAGTACTGGCAAAGGAATCCGGCATCGAGACACCGACGCGGGAGCAACTGGCGCGACTGGATCGCAAGCGTAAGAAGAAGGGCTCCAACGATGACTGGAAAAACCCGCACGATCCCGATGCGCAGATCACAAAGATGAAGGACGGCCGCACGCATCTGGCCCACAAAGCGGAACATGCAGTCGATCTGGAAACCGGCGCTTTGCTGGCAGTGACTTTGCAGACCGCTACGGCGGGCGACACCAAAACCCTGCACGAAACACTGACGCAATGTGGCGAGCATATTCGTGAGGTCGCGGCCTCTGCGGAACCAGAGGAGTCCGAGCAACTGAACCCCGAAGGCCCCGCCGAACTGGTGCTCGACAAGGGTTATCACAGCAACGATTCACTGGTGCTGCTGAAAGACGTCGAAGTACGCAGCTATTGCTCAGAACCCGACCGGGGCCGCCGCAACTGGATGGGCAAGCCCGAGGAGAAGGCAGCGGTTTACCAGAACCGGCGGCGGATCCGAGGTGAGCGCGGCAAACGCCTGCTGCGACAGCGCGGAGAACTGGTGGAACGGTCGTTCGCTCATCTGTATGAAACCGGAGGAATGCGAAGAACGCACCTCCGGCTGCATGCCAACATCCTCAAGCGTCTGCTCATCCATGCGGGCGCGTTCAATCTCAGTCTGGTGATGCGGAAACTGTCGGGTTGCGGAACACCCAGAGGGTTCCAGGGACGCCTCGCCGCCCTCGCTTCAGCGCTTCACATCGTTATGCTGGCGATCCGAAGAATCCCTGCTCTGCAAATTGGTCATTCCGTATTCGGCGACGTAACATCACGCGAACTGACAACGCCGTTTCGAATACCTGATCTTCGCCTTGCTCAGGGCCTCACTCTTACTGAAATGCATTCCACCTCGGGCTGCTAGGGCCCGCCGCAATTTTTTGGGCGCGGTCCGATCAATTTGCGCCTGTTGCCTGCCAGCGGACGATCTTCCCTTCTTCAAAGCGGAGATTGGGAGCAAGCAGGTTGCTTCCAAGTTGCGGAAAACAGACGGCAACCGCAGGCTCAAACTGGCCTGTGCGGCTGCCAGCGTCCATCTGCCCATGTCATCTACCACAGGTTACGCGCGCATGAAAGGATCTGTCGGCGTGCGCTATACTTGTGCTCATCCTCACGTTTCGCAAAAAGGGGACGAAAGGGCCCAAGCGATGGGTTGGAATTTCCGACGTAGCCTAAATCTCGGTCCGCTCCGGCTTAGTGCCTCGAAGTCCGGCATCGGCTATTCCATTGGCGTGCGCGGTTTTCGCGTTGGTAAAGATGCCAAGGGAAGGAAGTACACGGCGACCTCCATCCCCGGTACCGGAATCTACCGTCGCGACTACCTGAGAAGCCGTGCGCTGCCGATCCCGCCAAATCCTGCGCCGCGCCCGAATTCTGTTCGAGCAGGCACTCGCTTCCATGCCCCCGTTTGGCTGGTCTATCTCGCTATCGCGATCCTGCTGTATTTGATCATTCGCATTTTTTCATGAGTTCCTTTCAGGAGAATCATGTCCACTGACCAGATACCATTTGGCGAAAATAGTGTCTTCGCTGAGAATCCTGAGCCACGATGTCCCTGCGTACTGTTGCTCGACGTTTCGGGCTCGATGAAAGGTCAGCCGGTCAACGAGCTGAATCAGGGTGTCCGAGTATTTAAAGACGAGCTGATGGCCGATGAGATGGCCGCGAAGCGGGTTGAAGTGGCGATAATCACGTTCGGTCCCGTACAGACTGCAACCGAGTTTCAGACTGCCGACACATTTGAGCCGCCAGTTCTCGAAGCGAAGGGCGATACTCCGATCGGCGCTGCCATTGAAGCCGGGATCGAGCTGCTCGATCAACGCAAACAGGTGTACCGTCGGAACGGCATTGGCTACTATCGGCCCTGGGTGTTTCTCATTACGGACGGGGGTCCGACTGATTATTGGAAGGCAGCGGCGGAGAAGGTAAAGGCGGGAGAGGCCGCCAATCACTTCTCGTTCTTTTCGGTGGGTGTGGAGGGCGCGCGCTTCGACATCCTTTCTCAGATCGGCACGCGAGAGCCCCTTAAGCTGAAAGAGCTTCGCTTTCGCGATCTTTTCATCTGGCTGTCCAAATCGCTTGGGTCAGTCTCGAAATCGGCTGTCGGCGATAAAGTCGAATTGGAAAACCCAGCTGCGCCGACTGGCTGGGCATCGGTATGACTGGGGGCGGCTGGAAACACGCCGCCTCTTCCGTCATCGGCACATCACACCAAGCCAAACCCGAGGGTGTTTGCCAGGATTTCCATATATGCCGTTACCTGGACGGTCCTCACCCAGCGCTTCTGGCGATTGTCTCGGACGGCGCCGGCTCAGCATCTCACTCACATCATGGGTCGCGCCGCACCTGTGAATACATCGAGGCCGCTCTCGCTCAGGCGGCCCCCGGAATACTGTTCACGCACGACTTTGCCCTCCATGTGCTTCAGGGCCTCCAGAAACATCTTGAGGACATGGCAGCGGAATTCGGGATCAAAATCCGCGATCTCGCCTGCACTCTCCTTGTGGCAATCGTAGATACCAGCCGAGCTGCGTTCTGGCAGGTTGGAGACGGGGCCATGTGCTTTCGCCTCCGGGACGAAGATACCTTTCAGTACGCCTTTTGGCCGGAAAAAGGCGATTACGCTAACGTAACCTTTTTCGTTACGGATGCAAAAGCCGAAGAACATCTCGAATTTGATGTGACCAGTGGCGAGATCGTCGAACTTGCCGCCTTCAGCGACGGCATTGAACGGTTGGCGCTCGACTTTGTGGCGGGCGAGGCGCATTCCGGGTTCTTCAATGGTCTATTTCCACATCTTCGCCCACTGGAGCCTGGGCATTCTGCCCGTGTCTCCGCGCAGCTCGCTGAGTTCCTCGCTTCGGCACGCGTCAACAAACGAACAGACGACGACAAAACGCTGATCCTTGCATCGAGGGCATTATGAGTGCTCCTCCTCTTCGCTCCGGAGCGACGGTGTACGGCACTGACGGTGCGGTGCTTCTGCTCGACAAGGAAATCGGCAGGGGCGGCGAAGGTGCGGTATGGTCCATACAAGGCGATCAGCGAGTTGCCGCTAAGTTCTACCACAAAGGTATCTCTGCGGAACGCGTTCGGAAGCTGGAAGTCATGTGCCGCCTGAAGTCCGAAGGCTTATTAAAGATCGCGGCGTGGCCGACTTCGATGTTGAGGCTCACCCGCTCAGGCCAATCGGAAGGACTGCTGATGCCGCGCATCCTGGGTTATCAACCTGCTCACTTGCTCTACAGCCCGAAGAGTCGCCGAACAACCTTCCCCGATGCGCAATTCCCGTTCATTGTGCACTCAGCGGGCAACATCGCGCGTGCCTTCGCCGCGATTCACGATGCGGGCCAGGTCATCGGGGATGTTAATCATGGAAATTTATTGGTTTCGGAACAGGCTACCGTAGCGTTGATCGATTGCGACAGCTTCGAGATCAGCGACCAAAACAGCGTCTATCCGTGTCTCGTCGGCGTACCTCAATACACGCCGCCTGAGCTTCAGGGGAAGAGTTTTCAGGGCATCCGACGGACAACGCAGCATGACGCTTTTGGTTTGGCGGTTCTGGTCTTCCATATGCTCTTCCTCGGACGGCATCCGTTTGCCGGCATTTTTCGAAATGGAACGGCGGACATGACCATTGAGCAGGCTATCAGCGAATACCGCTTTGCGTATGCCGCTGATAGCGGCCAGTCACAAATGCAACCGCCGCCGTCCGCTCCCCGTCTCTCGGATTTTCCGCCCGCCTTCTCAGAACTTTTTGAGCGCGCCTTCACGAAAGCTGGTGCATACGGTAACCGCGCCTCGGCCCACGAGTGGATTCCCGCGCTGGAGGGTCTTTCAAAAAGCCTGAAGCAATGCGGCGCCAACCGCTCGCACTATTTTCCCAACCACCTCACCGCCTGTCCATGGTGCCGTGTCGAAGGAATGGTGGGCATCCCGATGTTCGGCGTAAAGATTTTCATCGCCGGCACGGAGCAATTCAACGTCTCTGCTGTTTGGGCCCGGATCGAAGCCATTGTTCCGCCGCCCGAAGTCAGTTCACTTCCGAACAGCCAGACCTTTGCGGGGACACTTTCTGTACATGTGAGTATAGGTGACATTGTGCGGAAGCGGAGGGTGAAAAGACTAATGAGCCTCGCAGCCATCGCCGCAGCCATCGCCATCGTGTTCGCAGCGCAGCCTCAGTTTGTGATTTCGATTGCGATTTTGATCTCCGGCCTTGCTGGAATGAACGCTCTGTGGAAGGCCGGCGAATCCGAAGCCAAAGAATTCCGTGACGCCCACCTGAACGCGGCGAGCGACTATGCGAAACATGTGGAGGAATGGAATCGAATCAGCCGGGCACCCGCTTCATTCGCCGATACAAAGCAGAAACTTGCATCAGCCAGACAGGTGCTGAACGATCTCCCGGCGATGCGCGTACGCAGGATGGCGGAGCTAAACGGAGAGCGCCGACAGAAGCAGTTACGGCACTTTTTGGAGAGCCACCGCATCGAAGATGCGACGCTGCCGAACATTGGCAAGGGACGCAAGGAATTGCTGCGGGTTTATAACGTTGAAGACGCTTACGATGTCGAACTTGCGAAGATCTCTAATATTAAGGGTTTTGGGCCTTCAATGCGAGCAACTATTTTGGCATGGCGAATGTCGATTGAACAGGCCTTTCAGTTTGATCCCAGCAAGGGCGTAGATCCCCGCGATATCCGCGATCTTGAGCAGGACTTAAACCAGAAGAGGGCGGAGGCAATACGCACGTTAACGAGCGGCCCACAGGCGCTGCAGCAATCACTGAACCTGTGGCTGACTGAGCGCGACTCACTTATGGCACAGCTGAATCAGTCTGCCCGGCAGCTTGGCCAGGCGGAGGTGAATATGAAAGCACTGAGCCGTTGGTAGTCATTTGACCGCAGAATAAAAAGACCGCGGGCTATCCCCTTCAACTTTGTCGTTGCAACACGTCGAGAACGTTGATGATCGTTACAAGTGATCCATCGGAACATGTCTCGTCCTGGCAGTCCGCGATCCCGTCTTTGGCCGTGTAATCTTCAAGCCGGCAAGTCATCACGATGATCTGGTGATCGTGCGTCCGGACGCTGTTTTGCAACTGTTTCCCGAACCACTTGAGGCGTTCGCTGTCGCTGTGCACAAGCTGATCGTCCAGAAGGACGGCGGTCTTGAGCTGGGCGGCGATCGCCAGCCTGACGATGGTGGCAAGCTGCTCGCGCGTCCCCACGGAGAGTTCCTCGATGCGGCGCGTTTCTCCTCCGGCAACCAAGCCTTCCAAGCGGAGATCGGGATCGAGCTGAACGTGTGTGTAAAGATCACCCGTCAGTGACAGGAATCGTTCGGTTACAGGAGCGGCCAGACAGCGTCCCAGATGCGAAGAGCGCCTCGTCTCCGCTGCTTCCAGCGACTCCAGCAAATGCCTGGATGCCTCGAAATCCAGTTCCTGCTCCTCGGCGTACTCTCGGGCGCGCTGCACGGCTTCCTGTTCCTCTTCGAGGCGTTCTATCCCCACTCGTCCCGCCACCAGTCCCAACCTGCCCCGCGCCTCATTCAGACGCCCCTCACACGCCGTCAGGACCGCGGCGGCTGTCTCCAACGCCGAATCGGCATGCTCAATCTCGGCAGCAGATACTTCGAGGACATTTTCCACCTCGGCAAGGGCGAGCCGCGTGGCTTCCGTATCCAGGCCGAACGTCTGCCGCTGAGAGGCTTCGAGTTCGCCGCGCGCCTGGTCCGCGCGCTCCTTGACTTCGGCCTGCTTCGACAACATGGCAGCAGCGCGCACGCGCGTCTCGGTCAAATGTTGTTCGGCGCGACCGGCTTGCTGCCTGGCATCCTGCAGTTCCTGTCCGGCGGAAGCGCCCCGTGGCGCTTGCGTTTCCATGTCGAGCAGCGCCTGAAGCCGACGCTCTTCTTCCTCTGCGGCTGCCACTGCCCCCAGCCCCTCCGCCCTGCGGCGCGCCTCTGGAATCCCAGCGGCCAGCAACTCGACATTGGCCAACGCAGTCGTGACGCGCGCCTCGGCTTGCCCGTGCCGCATGCGAGCCACATCGCTCTCGAACGACGATGCCCCGTTTCCTGCGCTCTTCCTCGCGGCGGCAACCTGCGCCTGGATTTCGGCAAGGCGAATGCCGTCCGCCTCGCGAGTCGCCAACTCCAGGCTGGCCGCGGCGCGGGCAAGATCGCGCACCGCTGCCTGATGTTCCAGACGAAGGTCTTCCGCGCGGCGTTCAGCGAGCGCAGCCTCCTGGTCGGCCTGCCGCAATTCGGTTTCACGCACCTCGGCGGGCGATGAATCCGGAAGCGCCGCCGCGTGCTGCCGCTCGTGCCGTAATTCCGCCAGCTTTTCCGCAGCCGCGCTGTAGCGCGATTCGGCATCGGCGACAGCCTGCGGATCGGCCGCGTCATCACGTTGAGCGAGAGCGCTCTCCGCCGTCGCGCGCTGCAAGGCGCACAGCGCCGCCTGGCTCATTCGTTCCGTCTGCAGTTGGTCGCGGACATGGCGAGCCTCTGCAAGCCGCTTCTGTTCGTCGAGAGTGTTCTCGTTGACCGCTCCCAAGCCGCCGGCCAGAACCTGGGACTCCATCGCCAACGCAACGCCGCCGAGCGTGGCCAACTGGCCGCTTAACGTCTCCAATTCCCCGCGCGCGGACGAGAGTCCGGCGGCCGTTTCGAACATCGAGTCTGCCTCGCGATCAAGACCGGTGGCCTCCTGGCGGAGCCGCCCTGCTTCGGAGTGAAGCCTCTCGACCTGCCGGCGCCTGGCTTCGAGTTCTTCGATCGCGCCAATACCCGCTTCGGAAAGCACGGGCGCCGTTTCAGCGGTCAGACGCGACTCCAGTCGCTCGACCTCGGCCCGCCAGGACACTTCCGCACTCCGCCTCCGCCCGCGGATACTGGCGAAGGCCGCAATCGCGGCCGCAATGATCGACAGCAGGATTGCGGCGCCGATCGAAACCGGGGTTCCCGCCGATCCGCCATAATGTGCGGCGACGAACCCGATGGCTGCGCCGATGGCGGCAGCCGGCAGAACGAGGCCGATGCCGGGAGAAGCCGCGGCAGGGCCGGCGGCCTTTCGGCTCTTGATCTCGGCACGCAGCGCGTCAAGAGATCCCAGATGTTGCGAAGACGGAAACCGAACGCCCGCCACCTCTGCTTCGATCACGGCCGCGCGGTCGCGCGCATCGGCAGCCCGCCGGCGATGCTCGCGCGCGGCGCTCTCCTGCGCACTCGTCTCATCGACTTTCAACGCGGCCGCCTGCCGACGCAACTCCAAAGCGGCCCACTCGAGGGTGCGCAACCGCGCTTCGCATCGGCCGATTTCGGTCGCATTTGCCGCAAGGCTCGCGTCGATTTCGGCAGCTCTCGCTTCCGCCGCCTGCGCCGCGGCTTGAGCTTCGTCCGCTCGCCGCGCCCGCAGTACTGCTGCTCTGGCGCGATCCAGCGCATCCTTTTCATCGCGGACTGAGGCTTCGGAATGGAGAATGTGTGTATCCAAAACCCGGAGATTCATCGCGTGCGCTTCGGCGGTTCGCCGCGCCAGCTCCTCCGCATTCCGCGCGTTGTCGAGTCTCGCGAGCGCAGCACGAACAGTTGCGTCCGCTTCGGCAACGGCTGCGGCAGCAGCGGCCTCCAGAGCCTTTTGCCGATCGTGCTCTGTAATCGCGCCAGTAAGCGCTTCGGTCAAAGCGATCGCTTCCCGTTGTTCCTCAAGAGCAGTCGCCAGGCTCAATTCCGCCGCCGCGCCGCGTTCCTCCTGCCGTGCCTGCGCCAGCGCGATCCGGGCCGCGGCGTGACGCGATTCGAGACTCTCCCATTCCTGCACCGCTGCCTTACGCGTTCTGGCTTTCTCCAGCTGTGCGCGCAGGTGCGATACTCGCGCGGCAAATGCGGCGGCCGCGATCTCCTCCGACGATTCGTTCGCGGCTTGCGCGCGCGAGAGTCTGTCTCTCGCCTCTTTCGCCACAGCCTCCGCGGCATCCGCGATCCGCACTGCCTCCTCACACTCGTTGCCGACCGCCTCAAGCTCCGCCTGAGCCTGCGAATACTCGCGCCGCGCGTTTTCCAGTGCCTGAAGAGCCGCGGCGTCGCGTCCGAGTTGCTCCCGGCGCGCGTTTGCGGAGAGGCGTTCGCGGAGCGCATCGAGATGCGTGCGCGCCCGGTCATGATGGTCAACGGCGGTCTCTCGCTCCCGCATCAGTATGCGGATCTCATCTTCGATTTCCTTGCCCCGCCGTACCGTCTCCTCGATCGCTCGCACCCGCGCCTCGCGCTCCCGAAGCGCCGCCCGGGCACGGACGAGCGGCGAATCGGCCCCGCGCTTATGGCGGCCGTGCTCGGTGTATACTTCGCCGGTGCGTTCCTTTAGAATGCCTAAAATGCGCGTGACAATCGGGTGCTGTCCCAGCGCATCGAGCGCCCGGGTCACCAGTGTCCGCCCGGTATCATCCTGATCACGCTTCAAAGTCGCGTCAAAGATCGCGCCGACCTCTCCCTGCTTGCCCAGAAGGGCCGTGGTCAGGTAAGTCTCTGCCCGCTGGGGCGCCCCTCGTCCGCCCGGCGGTGCGATTCCCCAATTCAGCAGCTCCCGAAGCTTACCCTCGACATCCCGGTTCTCCGCATGCGGAAGGTATCGAACGCCGCCATCGGTCGATTTTTCCAGGCGCGCTTTGACCCGCGTTCCCTGGGCGAATATCTTCTCGACGCGCCAGATGGCGCCATGATTTTCGAACCCGAGGACCACCTTTGGAAACTGCCCGGCGGCGGCGCCCCAACTTTGAAAGGAGCGGGCTTCCGCTGTCCCCGGCGCGACAAGCAGCGCCGCGCGAATCGCGTCGGTGAGGGTCGACTTGCCGTGATCGTTCGGCCCGTACACGACATTCAGACCTCGGCCGAACCTGAGCCGTGCGGACTGGATCGCGCGGAAGTTTTCAACCTCAAGCGAGAGCAGCCGCATCTATCGCAACCCACTCATCGTGCGATACAGGATGACCAGCGCGCGGCGCGATTTCTCGCACGATGCGGCGCGCTCCTTGAGGACTGCGGCCACCTCTTGAATAGTCTCGGGGGCGGCGTCAAAGTCCGTCTCCTCGGCGCTCGCCTGGATGCGGAGCCTGGTGCGGTCCTCGATGACCCCCGCGGCGCGGCCGTGCGACGCCAGCGTCCCCGCAAGCGACCGCAGAATGCCGGCGATCTCGTCGTGCTCCGCGATGGAAACGGTCATCTCCAGACGCAGCCGCAGGATGGTGGAGGAAAGATCCTCCGCCGCAAGATTACGCAATCCGACAATGCTGCTGACGGTCTCGTCCCGCCAAGTCCATCTTGCGACGCGTTCCTTACGGATTTTGGGGGAAGCTCCCCGGCGGCGAAAACTCACGATGGCCACGTGGCCGGCGCCCTGCTCCTTGAAGTTCGTCGGCTCCGGAGTTCCGGGGTACACGACCGGCGCGATCCCGTTCTCCGGCATCACACGGAAACCGTGGAAGTCGCCGATGGCGAGGTAGTCCATGCCGCGCTGCTCGGGCGCATCGCGCGCGATGGGAAAGTTGGTTTGATAGCCCTGGAGATCGAAGGTAGAGCCGTGAACCAGCCCTATACGGATACGGTCGTCGCCTTCGGCGCGGTCGGGCAGGGCGAGCGATGGATCGTCGGCGCCCGCGGTCGAACGGCATGGTCTGGCGTAAACCACAGCCTCTGTTCCAAGCTCGACTGCGAACTCGTCGCGGTCGACGACGTGAACCCACGGAGGCAGAGCGCGGCGGAACGCGTGTCCGCGCTGGTAGACCGAATCGCGGGTCAGCGGATCGTGATTTCCCGGCAGGAGGATGACAGGGGCATTCCAGTCGGTCATGCGCGTGAATCGATCCGCGAGGCCGCGCCACCAGTCCTCCTCGGGTTGCGCGGTGTCGAAAATGTCGCCGGCACACAGGATGGCGCGCACATCGTACTGCCGGGCCAGGCCAAGGATGGTGTCGACAGCGCCCAGCCGCGCCTGGGCAAGCTTTTTTGCCGTCTCCGCATCCAACTGGCGTGAAACGTGCCCCAAGTGCAGGTCTGCAGTGTGAAGGATGGTCAACACGGATACGGCGCCGCCCCCGCGATTTCGAACTCAATATCGAGAATCCGCTGCACCTCGGGTTTGCGGAAGCGGCGCTCATGCAGCCGGATGCGCCACAACTGATAGTCCGGATCGTTTCCCTTTTCAAGCGTCGCGATGCTATCGGCGAGATTTTGGATCTGACGTCGGTAGTGCAGGATCGCGTCGTCCTCCTGCGCTCGCGCCGCGGCGGTCAGCGCGCGTTCCCTCCGGCGCTCCGCTTCGTCGATTTTCTCCTCCATTGCGGCCT